>CANMZR010000045.1 GCA_947502375.1 Polyangiaceae bacterium | reverse complement strand
CAACGAAGTAAGCGCCCAAGGGATTACACGAGTAAGCGCCCCCACCTCCAGTTCGCGCACACTTTTCCGTTTATCCTCAAACGGCCTAACGATATCCTCGTCCTCAGGCACGCGTTCCCGCCGACGAAGCAAGCTTCGACAGGCGGCGAAACGCCCGCCTAGCGCGCGCTGCTCGGCAAGATCGTGCGAAAAACCGGCACGAGCTCAAACACTTCATACGAGCCGGTGCACGACAACGCTCTTCGACGCGACGACCTGCCCCGGCAACACGCTGGTTCGCCTTTACGATCCGAACGGC
This sequence comes from Polyangiaceae bacterium, assembly GCA_947502375.1. GTDB lineage: Bacteria > Myxococcota_A > Polyangia > Polyangiales > Polyangiaceae > SYFR01. Next base: position 17,077 of record CANMZR010000045.1, on the reverse strand, counting down.
AACGCCCTCGGCTTCGACGACGACGATGGCGTCGCCGGCGGCTGCTCGCTCATCGATCCCGTGGTCGATGCGTTCGCCGCGAACTTGGCAGCGGGCACGTATTCCATTCGGGTCGAAGAGCAAGGCAATGACGCCACCATCGGTCCGTATCAACTGCTCGTGGAGGTTTTGTGATGAAGTTGCATAGAGTTCAGCGTGCGTTCGGAGTGACTTTATGCCTAGCGGTCTTCGGCTGCGCGACGATGCGTGAAGACCTCGTCAAGACGGACATCAACGTCCTGAAGACGACCGAGCGTCAGGATGCCAAAAAGTCTTTCCTCGTGGTCGCCATGCAGAAGGGCAATGTCTTCAACCTCCACACGGCGGACGCGTGCTCCAGGCGGAAAGTCCTCGCGAAGGAGGAAATCAAACACTTCGAAAACAAGAACGGCTCGATCGCCGCTGACGTGACGTGGGGCATTCTCGGTGCTCTCGCGGCGGGCGGCGGCACGTACACCATTGTCGATTCACGCAACGTCGCAGCCACGAGCGATGCTGCGGCCACCTACAACCCCATCGGTGAGAAGACCGCGTTGGGGCTGGGCATTGGCGGCGTCGTGCTGGGCGCGGGCCTCCTGACGATCCCGCTCGTCGATGGCATTCGTGCAAGCAAGGCGCGCGACGAGCATCGCCTCTACAGCGAAGACGGGCCAGTCGTCGCGGAAGGTGAAACGTGCGCCGCGGCGCCGGCGTTGGTTGCAGGTGTCGCGATAGGCGCGGACGGGATCTTGCCCCCGCTCGACTTGAAGTTTGGCGATTCTAGGCCCGTTGCGTGGGCCGTCGCATTACTCGTTCCAAACGGGCTCGTGTCCGTGGATCTCGCGAAGGTCGTCCCAGAGTCCGTGCTCCAAGGTGCAGCGCGACCGCCACGGATCCAGCTTCTGTCAGGAACTATTCTCTTGGCGGAGCTCGATTCGGCCCCGGTGTTCGAAGCCATGGATGACGCGATGTGGGCGTCCATGGCGGACACCTCCCGAAGTTCCTGCGAGCGCCCCGGCAGCTTGGATGCATGCGAGCTGATCAAGGGTTACGCCGCTCTTTACCCGGAAAGCAAGTACACTATCGCAGCGAAAAAGCTGGTCGTGGACGCGGAGCCGACCTTCGAGCGGTTGCGCGACGACAAGGCGTTCGCCGAGGCGAGCGCGGAGGACTGCCAGAAAGCGATGAGCGAAGACGCGTGCGACCCCGCCGAGGCGTACGTGTCGACACGCCCGTCAGGACTGCACGTCAAAGAGGCCGAAGCGGCGCTCGCGGCGGGGCAGCCAAAAGTCCGAGCCATGATCGCAAAGCGGGAGGCCGCAGAACGTGCCGAGGCGGCACAGGCGGCGCGGGAAGCAGCGCAGGAAGCGGCGCGGCAGCGAGCAGCGGAGGCGCAGGAAGCCGCGCGGCAGCGAGTGGCGGAGGCTCAAGAAGCGGCGCAGCAGCGAGTAGAGGAGGCCAGAGAAAGGGCGGCAGAGGCGGCAAGTTATGGCCGGTGTCACAATTGGCGCAATATTGGAAGGGGTTTGATACAGGGTACGATGTGCTGCTCCCGCAACCCGTTTACACGTGGAGTCGATGAAGGGGTGTGCTCCTGCAGCCAAGCGGCGTCGTGGTGCAAGTAGCGCGCAAGTGAGCTTCCCCCCGTTTAGCGGACACCCCGGATAGCATGAAGATGCGAGAGGAGTGTTCCATGACGAAGCAGAATATTAATCGTCGAGCGCGACGGTCGTTCGCACCGGAGTTCAAGGCGGATGCGGTGTGGTTGGTGATGAGCGGCAAGTCGTTGGGGCAGGTGGCGGAAGCCTTTGACCTGACCGAGACCTCGGTTCGCGGATGGGTACGGCGTGCCGATGCGGATGCGGGCGTCGGAAGCCCGGACATGTTGACTACCGAGGAGCGCCAGCAGCTCGCAAGAGATGCCGCTTATACCCGAGTGACAATCTCGACCCACTGACCGCTTAGCCACGAAAAGCACAATACGGCGTCACGGGTCGCACGACGCAGCGCGATCCGATCGTCCGCAAATGCAGGGCGGTGTGGTGTTGATGTGGCTCACGACACCCAGCTCACAACCTTCGGGCAATTTTTATCGCGGAGGATAGGACGAGCACGGGACGTCGCGGCTCTTGCGGACACTCTGAATGCATGAAAGATCTCGCCCCGCTTTGAGTGCACTCGGCCCCGCGCGCGTCAAGATCCGCCACGTCCCGGGGCTCGATGGCCTTCGCGGCCTCGCGGTCCTTGGCGTGCTGCTCTTTCACGCGAACGGGCTTCTGCGCGGCGGGTACTTGGGCGTCGACTTGTTCTTCGTGCTCTCCGGGTTCCTTATCACCTCGCTCCTCGTCGAGGAACACCGCTCGACAGGGAGGATCGAGCTACGCACGTTCTGGATCCGCCGCGCGCGACGACTGATGCCGGCGCTCCTTGCGCTGATGCCCGCCGTCGCACTCCACGCGTTTTTTCTCGCAACGCCAAGCGAACTCACCCGCATTCGGGGCGACGCTATCGCCACGCTCGCGTACGTCGCGAACTGGCGCGCCATCGTGGCGCAGCAAAGCTACTGGGAAATGTTCGCGGCTCCGTCGCCACTCGAACACACGTGGAGCCTCGCCATCGAAGAGCAGTTCTATGTGGTGTGGCCGCTCGTGGTGGCGGCGGTGCTCGCGCTCTTTCGCGGTCGCGTGCGCGCGCTAATGGTCGTGTGTCTCACGCTCGGGCTCGCCTCCGCGGTGGCGATGGGCCTGCTCTATGAAGGGGGCAACACCACGCGCGTGTACTTGGGCACCGATACACGGGGCACAGCCATTTTGCTGGGTGCAGCCCTCGCGGCGTCCGGCCTCGCGCGGGAGGAAGCTTCGCCGTCGCGAGCAAAGATGGCGCTCAACGCCTTCGGGATCCTGTCGGCGGTCGGCCTCGCGGTCGCGTGGGCACGGCTCGATGGTCAGAGTTCTTTTCTCTACCGGGGCGGCTTCTGGGCGACCGAGCTCGCAGCCCTCGTGGTCGTTGCGTGCACCGTCCGCGCGCCGCTTGGCCCCGTCGCCCGCGTGCTGTCCGTGCGTCCGCTCCGTTGGCTCGGTGAGGTGAGCTATGGAGTCTATCTGTGGCACTGGCCGCTCTATGTGGTCCTCACCGAGGAGCGGCTCAACGTCGGCGGGCTCGCGCTCCTCAGCGTGCGACTCGTCGCAACCTTCGCCGTGGCACTTGTGTCGTACCGCTTTTTGGAGCGTCCGATCCGGGAGCGCGGCATTCCGTGGGGCCGACCACGGCTGGTGGTCCCGAGCGTGTGCGCACTCTCACTCGGCGTCGTTCTCCTCGCGACACGCGGAGGCGCGGCTCCTCCCATTGCTGGAATCGCGCCATCGATCGCGAGCATGGCGCCTCCAAAAGGGATGCCGCCTATCGACGCGTTTTTGCCGGCAAGTGCGCTTCCATCAAACGCCGTGCGCGCCCTCGTGCTTGGCGATTCTGTCGCGATTTCCCTGGGGATCCACATGTATTGGTCGCGCCGCGGAGGCGATCCCTACATCCTGCAGCGGGCCGTCGGAGACTGCAGCATCCTCGAAGATATCGCGCCGGTCCGCTCGTTCGGCGGCGAGCCCCATGGACACGGAAACTGCGCCGAGTCGTGGGTCAACGACGTGAAGGAGCTCCACCCGGACGTGGCCGTCGTGATGCTCGGCGGAGCGTTTCTGGCGACAGCGAAGCTCGAGGACCGCTGGCAATCCGTCTGCGATCCCGGGTGGCACGACGCCTACGCGCGGAGACTCACCGAGCTTCTCGAAGCGCTCGCGCCGCACGTCGCCCAACGCCTCCTCGTGCTCACGCCCTACCCCGTCGGAAAGTGGGACACCCCTGCGATCCGCGAGAAGGTCGACTGCTACACGGGGGTCCTGCGGGAGGCGGCGCGCAAAGGCGGCGCACAGACGATCGATCTCATGGCGCACGTTTGCCCCGGCGGCGTGTGCACCCTTACGAGTGACGACCAGCCCGTGCGCTTGGATGGTCTTCACTTCGGCGGAGCGGGATCGACCGAGGCCGCGCGGTGGATGCTCGCCGAAGTGCGGAGACTGACCGAAGCGGGACGCGCGCACTGAGCCATGCGCCGCGAGGCCGCCAGGATCTCGAGCGGTCCGTCGGGTCGCCGGCGCGAGCAATCGTCGGCGGGCGTCCCCATTCTTCTCGACACGAGCTAGCCCGATTCGCGAGGATGGACGCCATGCGTGTTGCCACCTTCGCTCCCATCGTGTGCGCGCTTGCCACCGCTTGTTCGACCGTTTTTGTCGAGGCCGGCCCTTCGTCGAGCGGAACCGAAGGAGGCGGAGGAAGCTCATCCATTGGCAGTGGCAATGGCAGTGGCGGCGCGCTGCTCGCGGCCACGGTCGGGCCATCGGGCGTCGGCAGCGTCGCCTCGTCGAGCGGCGCGTCATCGAGCTCGGGCAAAGAGCCAATTACGTGCTCGTCGTTTGGAGATCCGTGCACAAGTTGCATCGCGACGAGCTGCGCCGATACGTGGTGCGCGTGCCAAGGCAACGCCGAGTGCTTCGCGCTCCTACAATGTTCGGGAGGCTGCCAGGACTCGACCGGTTGTTTCGAGAAGTGCATGGCCTTGCATCCCGATGGAATCGCCGACGTGCTCTTGGTCAGTGGCTGCGCTGGCACGGTTTGCGATGCCGTGTGCAAGTGGGGCTCGACCGATTTCGATCCGTGCGGCGAGTGCGTGTTCAAAGGCTGCGCTTCGGAGACGAACGCGTGCTTCGGCGATCCCACGTGCTTCGCCCTTTGGAAATGTTTCGACGCATGCGGGCCATCGAGCCTGAGCTGCCACCAGAGCTGCTACGTGAAGCACCCGGACGGCGTGACCAAGCTCGACGCCTTGTTCACGTGCGCGAACTCGAGCTGCGAGAACATCTGCAACTAAGGGCCTGCGAGCCGTGGCGTGTCAGCGAGCGATGCGTGACGCGCGATGCGTGACGCAGGGGGCGCGCAGACCTCACGGTTCGCCTCCGGAGTAAATGGTGGCGATGACCCCCTGACCCGGGACCGCGAAATCAGTACAACCATCGCCATTCACGTCGCCCGTGGCGGTAGCCACTACGCCTGGAACCGGCACGCCCGCGGTGCCGTCAAACGGCCCTGGGGGCCTTCCGGGCTCCCCGAAATACACATCACCGGAAACAAATACGCAGCCACTGTACGGCGCAAGGGCCTCTCTCGTATTCGCCGCCACAGCTCACCTTCGGCGGGAGGTAGTCGTCGTGTTGAGCGTTGTTCTTCTGGACGTCTCCAAATGGGCAGTCGAATCTGTCCGCCAAATCGGGGCAACTTCAAACCGCTCGACCGCGGCCGTGGTCAACGAAACGCCGGGGCGCTACCATGACGACAGATGCAACCGCTCAAGGCTCAGGTGAAAAACGGCCACCTTGTCATGGACGAGCCCACCGACTTGCCCGAGGGCGAAGTCATCTACCTTGTGCCGGTCGAGGATAGCGATGACCTCGACGACGAAGAGCGCGCCGCGCTGCACCGGTCGCTTGAAGCCTCCGTGTCCGAAGCGAAGGCCGGGTTGCGTATCGACGGTGATGCCCTCATCGCCAGGCTTCGCGCGCGACCGTGATCGTCGGCTACCTCCCCGAAGCGGAGCTACGGATCGAGGCAGTCGATGCTTGGTGGCGCGAAAACCGCCCAGCTGCCCGTCAGCTTTTTCGCGAAGAGCTCGAAGCCGCAATTGCTCGTGCACTGGTCGCGCCGCTGGCAGTCGGCGTCGTATACGCGAGCATCAAGGGCATGCGAGTGCGCCGAACACTGCTCACGAAGACGTGCCAGCATCTGTACTACTCCGTCGACGAAGAAGCTGACGAGCTCCTCATCCATGCCGTTTGGGGCGCCGCTCGCGGTCGCGGACCCACCCTGTAAAGTTAGCATTCCTTTGGAGGCGCCTTGGCGCTCGGCCTCGTGACCGTCTCATGGAACGAGACCAGCCGAAAGATCGTGGCACGTCCCTTCAAGCTCGTCACCGAGTCCGGCGAAACGATTCAAGTCGAGCCCGGTGAGTCCGTGATGGTGGCCGACGGGCTCGAGACTGTGTTTTCGGGTGCGAGCATCATGGATCGCGTTTGTCGCTGTGACGTGAAGCGCGGCGAAGTTTTTACGGCCTATGGCGCTCTGCATGGATCGCCAGCCGGCAGCACTCGGTACCGTGGGAGCGGCAATCCTGGGTGGATCCTCAAGCCCTACCGCACGACTGTTCGCTGGATGGGGTGAGCTTCAGTTTGAGGCGGAGCAGCGTAGTGGCAACTTGGCGCACTGCGAGCAGCACGGCCCGGTCGAGGAGTGCGTGCCTCGCGTTTTTTTCGAGGTTTTTGCCTGTTTATTTATCGGTCAGGGGGACTTTCGTGATGACGCGCGCGCTCGCAGCGCTTCCACGACCACCGGCAAGACCGAGATGACAATGATGGCGAGCACCACCAGTTGGAAATTCTTTTTGACGAGCTCGGTCCCGGCGAAGCGGTGCCCGAGCAGGACCAGGCTGACCACCCACACGACGCCACCGCCGACGTTGTAGAGGGCGAAGCGCCGGTAGCCCATGCGGCCCATCCCGGCGACGAACGGGGCGAAAGTTCGAACGATTGGCAAAAAACGGGCAAAGACGATGGTCTTGCCGCCGTGTTTTTCGTAAAACTCCTGGGTGCGTTCGAGATGACGCGCATTCAGCCAACGCGGTTTCTTGGCGATGATTTTGCGACCGAGCGCCGCGCCGATGGCGTAGTTCGCCGCATCACCCAGAATGGCCCCCGCGACGAGCACCGCGATGAGCGGCAGCAACTGAATGCCGGAGTTCGGCGATGCGGCCAGCACGCCGCACGCAAACAACAGTGAATCGCCAGGCAAAAACGGCATCACCACGAGACCGGTCTCGCAAAAAACGACCGCGAAGAGGAGGCCGTACATCCCCATTCCGAGAGACGCGGACCACCCATCGAGGTACTCGTTCAGATGAAGAACGATGTGGACCAGGTCGCGGATGGAATTCACCCACGGCACTTACCGCCGAGTGGCCCGAGAGGCCCAAAAATTGGCAGTCACGCTTGCTCAAAGCGGACCTATGATGCCGCGGTCGGCATGAAAGTGACTCGTTGGTTCCTGATGTGCTGCCTCTTGCTGCTCGCGTGCGGGCGCCGCGGCGGCGAACCCTCGAGCCGTTCCGCCGCGGGCTCCCGAGCCCGGACAATCAAGATCGTGTCGAGCTTACCGCGCACCGGCAGCGCGAACGCTCAGACCACCACGATGGTCAACGGGATCAAGCTCGCTCTTGACGAAATTGGCGGCAAAATAGGCGCTTTTACGATCGCGTACGAGGACTGGGACGATGCGTCCGCAAGGAAGGGGGACTGGGATCCCGAGGTCGAGGCGTCCAATGCCGACCGGGCGATCAAGGACCGCGAGGTGATGGCGTACATCGGCACGTACAATTCGGGGGCCGCGAAAATATCGATGCCCGTCTTGAATCAAGCGGGCCTGGTGATGGTGTCTCCGGGCAACACGTACTCGGGCCTCACGAAGCCCGGTTTAGGCGAAGCGGGCGAGCCCGAGATCTACCGCCCGAGTGGCAAGGTCACTTACTTTCGAGTCGTACCGGCCGACGATATTCAGGGCCGTCTCGGCGCCAAGTGGATGTCGGACATGGGGGCGAAATCCGTCTACGTCCTCGACGATCGCTCGCTCTACGGCAAGGGCGTCGCCGACGTGTTCGTGGCCGCGACGCCCGACTTCAACCTGAAGCTGCTCGGTCGCGAAGGGGTCGATCCCAAGGCCCAAGAATACAAAAGCGTGATGGCGAAGCTGAAGGAATTCAGCCCCGACTTCGTTTACTTCGGCGGCACGACGCAGACCAACGCCGGACAGATTGCAAAGGACCTCGTCCAGGTGGGCCTCGGCGCCAAGTTGATGGTGCCGGACGGCTGCTTCGAAGAGGCCTTCATCAAGGCTGCGGGGGCCGAGAACCTCAACGACCGCGGCTTCATCACATTCGGCGGCGTGCCCGCTTCCAAGCTCTCGGGCAAAGGCGCCGAGTTCGTCCAGAATTACCGCGAGCACTACAAGGCCGAGCCCGAGGCCTACGCGGTCTACGGATACATGGCGACGAAGGTCGTTCTCGACGCCATTCGCCGCGCGGGCCGAGCCGATCGAGAAGCGATCCGCGCCGCCGTCGCCGAGACCAAGGAGGTCGACGGCGTGCTCGGAAGCTGGAGTTTCGACGCGAATGGAGACACGACGCTCGACACGATGAGCGGCAACGGTGTGAAGCGCGGCGAGTTCACTTTCGTGACCGTTCTCGAGGGCGGCGGGACAGCGCGCGGCGATAGCAACGCTCCGAGCGTCAGCATGGGGGGCAACCCGACGGAGGCCGTGACGCCGCGCAGCAGCTTTGCGGCCCGGCTCCTACAGCAGCTCATCCTCGGCTTCACCAACGGCATGGTGTTCGCGTTGATAGCGCTCGGCTACACCATGGTTTACGGGATCCTCGAGCTCATCAACTTCGCGCATGGGGACCTCTTCATGCTGGCGTCGTTCCTGGCACTCACCCTTGTCGGTGCGCTCGGCCTCACTGGCGCAACGGGAACGACGCTCGCCTTGGGTCTGCTCGCGATTGTGCTCGTGTGCGCCATCTTTTCGGCAGGGCTCAACGTCGCCGTGGACCGGCTCGTCTACAAACGTCTTCGCAACGCGCCGAAGCTTGCGCCGTTGGTTTCCGCAATCGGCGTCTCGTTTATTTTCCAGAATCTCGGCCTTTTCTGGGGCGGCCTCCCGATGGCAGTCTTCGGCGGCGGCACTTCCGCGGCGGCACCGAAAGCGTTTCCGAACCTACTTCCATCCAAGAATTTGCTGAATTCGGCGACGATTAGCCTGAGCATCAAAGATCTGGTGGTCATCCTGAGCTCGCTCGTCGTCATGGCGGGCCTCTACTCACTCGTCCGCTACACGAAGCTCGGCAAGGCGATGCGGGCGACCGCGCAGGATCCGACCGCGGCCCGCCTGATGGGCATCGACGTCGACCGAGTGATCGCGTGGACGTTTGCAATCGGCGGCGCACTCGCGGGCTTCGCAGCCGTCATCTATTCGCTCTACATCAACACGATAAGTTACCAAATCGGTTACCAGAACGGCCTCTATGCCTTCACCGCGGCGGTGCTCGGCGGCATCGGCAACATTCCCGGCGCCGTCCTCGGCGGCATCGTCATTGGCGTCGTTCGCGCGTTGAGCGATGCGTGGATCGGCGCGCAATGGCAGCCGGCCGTTCTTTTCGGGATCTTGATAATCATCTTGGTGTTTCGACCGAGTGGGCTTCTCGGTGCGCACACGCGGGAGAAAGTTTGATGAGCACGACCGCCGACGTGGTGAAGCCTGGGGCCCCGATCCCGCGGATGAAACTCGCGCTCATCGCCCTTGCGCTGTGCGTCGTGTACCCGTTCTTTCCGTTCATCGACATCGCCGTCGAACAGTTGACCGGCGAGGCCCTGAGGCTCGATCGGCAGCTCGTGAACATCGCGATTTTTGCCATTCTCGCACTCGCTTTGAATCTTCAAGTGGGTTACGCCGGGCTGCTCCAGCTCGGCATCGCGGCGTTCTTCGCCATCGGCGCCTACACGACCGGGATCCTCACCGTCGGCAAGTACCCCTTTCAGCTCGAGCTGTGGGGTGCGCTGGCGGCCGCGCCGCTGGTCGCCGGGATGGCGGGCCTGGCACTGGGTGCACCGACGTTGCGATTGCGGGGTGATTACCTCGCCATCGTGACGCTTGGTTTTGCTGAGGTCGTGCGCGTCCTTTTGATCAATCTGGAAGGCATCACCGACGGGCCACGCGGTCTGAATCCGATCCCCGAACCGTGGCTCCCTCGGTGGCTTCGTAACCTCGTCGACGTGAGTGCCGACGCGCAGCGCGTGCGTTTTCTCGCGGTCTATTTCCTGGCCATAGGCTCGCTCGCTGCGCTCTACGTGGGATTCCGTACGCTGGAGCGCTCGAAGCTCGGACGCGCGTTCGTGGCCCTCCGAGAAGACGAGCTGGCCTCCGCCTGCATGGGCGTCAATCCAACCCGCACGAAGCTCATCGCCTTTGCCAGCGGGGCCGCTATCGCCGGCTATGCGGGGGCGCTCTACGCGTGCAACTTGACGACGACCGCCGAGCCAAACACCTACGACTTCAACTACAGCATCATGGTTCTCTGCTGCATCATCATCGGTGGCCTCGGCAGCTTGCGCGGGGCGATCTTGGGGGCAGCGGTCCTGCTCGGCTTTGACAACGTCGTCTCGCCGCTCTTGACGAAAGTCCTGCAACGAGCGGCCGCGGGCGACTCGAACAACGTCCTCTACTCGTTCTCGAATTGGCGTTGGCTCATCTTCGGTACGGCGTTGGTCCTGATGATGCGTTTTCGACCAGCAGGTCTGTGGCCAAGCGAACGGCTGGCCGCCGAACTGAAGGAGCACGATCGATGAGCGCCGAAAACGGGGCGACGCCGGTGCTTGAAGTCGACAAGGTCACCGTTCGCTTCGGTGGTCTCACCGCAGTAAGCGAGGTCGCCCTCACGGTCGCAAAGGGCGAGATTTTCGCCATCATCGGTCCGAACGGCGCGGGAAAAACCACGCTTTTCAACGCGATTGCCGGAGTCAGTGACGTGACGAGCGGCGAGATCCGCCTCGGCGGCAAGCGCCTCATCCGCGAAACGACGGCGCGAGACAAACGCCGGTGGGCTCTGACGGGCATTTTTTCCGGGGTCACACTCATGCTGTTCGTGGCCGGAGCCGATAGCCTGTGGGTCGCGACCATCAAACAAAACTATCGAGTCCCACTCCCGACGAGCGCAAGCGAAGTTCCGAGCGGACGAAAAGAATTCGATGCGGCCGGCGCGTGGCGAGACGGCGTGGACTACCTGAGCGGGAAACCCATCGTCGAGCTCCGCTTCGGTCGTTACGTGACGACGAGTCAAGGCGGCCAGCGCCTCGGCGAAGCCCCTACGAAAGAGGCGGCGCGGGCGCTAAGAGATGACCTTGTCGAAAGGACTCCCACCCTCCGGGCCGAGGCGAGCGTCGTCGCACGAACGAACCTCATGGTCCTGTTGCTCGGTGCGGCATTCGGGGTTGCGGGCAGTGCGGCCATCGCCCGACAAACGCGAAAAACGCCGGCCTGGATTGCGGCTCAAGGGATCGCGCGGACGTTCCAGAACATTCGGCTTTTTCAGGAGATGAGCGTGCTTGAAAACGTGCTCGTCGGTAGGAGCCGGCACATCCACACGGGCGGACTCGACCTGAAGGGCGGTGCGCTCTTCTCGCTCGCGCCAGTGCTTGTGCCGCTCGGGGTATTTCTCACCGGCCTCATCGTGCGTTTGGCGACGAACAGCTCGGGCAATTCGGGTAATGCGGCCATTGCGACGGTTCTCCTCGCCGCCACCCTCGGCACCGCGGCACTCTATGGGTTCAGCATCGCCAAGCTCGGTGCGTTCACCCCGAAGGCCCGCGCCGCGGACGAGCACGCGCGCACGAAAGCCCATGAATTGCTGGAGTTCGTGGGCTTAAACGAGAAGTCGTCGGTCACTTCGAAGAACCTTCCCTACGGCGATCAGCGGCGACTCGAGATCGCGCGGGCGCTCGCGACGGAGCCACAACTGTTGCTCCTCGACGAGCCCGCCGCCGGCATGAATCCGGGCGAGACTGTCTCGTTGATGAAGCTCATTCGGGCCATCCGCGAGCGCGGCGTGACGGTGCTGTTGATCGAACATCACATGCGGGTCGTGATGGGCATCAGCGATCGCATCGCGGTCTTGCAGTACGGGAAAAAAATAGCGGACGGAACACCGGAAGAAGTGCGCCAGAACCCACAAGTCATCGAAGCTTATCTCGGTAAAGAGGAGCTCGGCTGATGGCGCTCCTCGAGGTGGAAGGCCTCTCCGCGGGCTACGGTGCCATCGAAGCCCTGTCTGAGATCGACTTGACCGTGGAGGCGGGGGAGATCGTCACGCTCGTCGGCGCGAACGGAGCCGGAAAGACGACGGCGCTGATGAGCATCTCGGGCATTGTGCGGCCGAAATCAGGCCAGATCCGCTTCGATGGAAAAAACATCGTCGGGCTCCCCCCTCATGAACTGGTGGGGCTCGGAGTCGCCCACTCGCCGGAGGGGCGGCGCATTTTCGCGCGAATGACGGTCCTCGAAAATCTCGAGCTCGGTGCGTTTGGAAGGGACGACAAAGCCGGCATTCAAGAGGACATCGAGCGCATCTTCGAGCTCTTCCCGATCTTGGGTGAGCGACGCCATCAGGCCGGCGGAACCCTCTCGGGCGGCGAGCAGCAGATGCTGGCCCTTGGCCGCGCGATGGCGTCGAGGCCGAAGCTGCTCCTCCTCGACGAGCCCTCGCTCGGACTCGCGCCACTCATCGTCCACAAGATTTTCGAGGTGATTCGAAAGCTGAATTCAGAAGGCGTGACCGTGCTTCTCGTCGAACAAAACGCGCGGATGGCACTCAAGCTTGCGCACCGCGGGTACGTGCTCGAGACGGGGCGCATCACCCTCACCGACACGGGTGAAAACCTGCTGAAGAACGAGCGCGTGCAGAGCGCCTATCTCGGCGAATAGGGACGCATGAAGACCCTCGGACGCCACGTCATCGCGGAGCTCTTTGGCTGCGACGCCGCGGCCATCGATGACGTGCCGGGGGTGCATGAGGCGATGCTGCAGTCCGCAAGCGCAATCGGAGCGACGGTCGTGGCAAGTGCCTTTCATCGTTATGCGCCCGAGGGCGTGAGCGGGACGCTGCTCATCGCGGAATCCCACCTGTCCATCCACACCTGGCCTGAGCACGGCTACGTAGCCGTCGATATTTTTACCTGCGGCGGCCTTGATCCGCGGCCGGGCCTCAACCTGCTCGCGCACGCGTTCGGTGCGACGGACTCGCGCATGCAGGAAATCGTCCGCGGGCTACCGGAACATGTCGCGGAAGGCATGCCGTGGCTCCCTACGGACGTCACGATCCTCGGACCTCGCTCCGCGTGTTAGGGCCTGCGGCGTTTCTTTCGGCGTCCGGCATTGCCATGTGCGCTCTCGGGTAATGGTGGGGCATCGGGCGCGCGCAGATAAAGCGCGGCGAGGGGCGGTAGCGTGAGCGAAAGCACGTGGCGCTTCCCGTGAAGGGGCAATGCAACCGTGGTCAGTGCACCAGGGTTTCCAACGCCGCTGCCACCGTAAGCTTCACCGTCGGAGTTGACGAGCTCCACCCAAACGCCAGGCTCATCCACGGCGAGCAACCACTCGAGCCGTGGCACGGGAGTGAGATTCAAGAGCACGACAACCCGCCTCCCGGCCGAATCGATTCGCGCAAACGCATAAACGCAACGTTCGGTGTCTCCAAGAATCCACTCGTACCCTGCCGGGGCGAAGTCGAGCTCGTGAAGCGCAGGCGTCGTTCGATAGACTTCGTTCAAGCGCGTGACGAAGTCGGCAATGCCACGGTGACGCGGATCTTCCAGCAACTCCCATTCGAGCACGCCGTCGTGGTCCCACTCGCGTCGTTGGCCGAACTCGCCGCCCATGAACAGGAGCTTCTTGCCTGGCATGGCCCACTGATAGGCAAACAGGAGCCGCAAGTTGGCGCGCTTTTGCCACTCGTCGCCGGCCATCTTAGCGAGCAGCGAACCCTTGCCGTGAACGACCTCGTCGTGTGAGAGGGGCAGCACGAAATTCTCGCGAAACTGGTACATCGAACGAAACGTGAGCTCGTTCATGTGCCACCTTCGATGCACCGGATCGCGGCCGAGAAACGTGAGCGTGTCGTGCATCCAGCCGAGGTCCCACTTCATGCCAAAGCCGAGACCTCCGAGCTCCGTTGGACGCGACACCATTGGAAACGAGGTGGATTCCTCGGCGATCATATGAATATCGGGCCGCGCCAGGAGGGCGGCTTCGTTGATGTTCCGAAGGAGCGATATCGCGCCAAGATTTTCGCGCCCGCCGAGCTCGTTCGGAAGCCACTCGCCTTCGGCCCGCGAGTAATCGAGGTAAAGCATCGACGCGACGCCATCCACCCGTAAGCCATCCGCGTGGTAGACCTCGAGCCAGAACATCGCACTCGATAAGAGGAACGAGCGAACCTCCGTGCGATCGTAGTTGAAGATGAGGCTGTTCCAGTCTGGATGAAAGCCCTTGCGTGGATCCGCATGCTCGTAGAGATGCGTCCCGTCGAAAAAGCCGAGAGCATGCGCATCATTCGGAAAATGGGCCGGCACCCAATCGAGGATCACGCCGATCCCGCGCTGGTGGAGGTAGTCCACGAGGTGCATCAAGTCCTGCGGCGTGCCGTAACGGCTCGAGGGCGCGAAGTACCCGGTGACCTGGTAACCCCAGGAGCCAAAAAACGGGTGTTCCATCACGGGAAGCAGCTCGACGTGCGTGTGCCCGAGCCGCTCCACGTGGTCGGCCAAAGGCTTCGCTAGCTCGCGGTAGCCAAGCGAACGGCCAGCCTCCCTGGCGACGCGCATCCAGGAGCCGAGGTGCACCTCGTAGATCGACATCGGGGCCGACGTCACCGAGTGGTTGCGACGCCGCTCGAGCCACTCACCGTCACCCCATTCGTACGCAAGATCCCAGACGATCGACGCGGTATCCGGCGCAGCTTCAAAGAACGTCCCGTAGGGGTCAGCCTTCGACACGTTGTATCCAAGCTCGCTCGAGAGAATGTCAAACTTGTACTTCTGGCCGTGCTCGGCCCCCGGAACGAACCCTTCCCAGATACCGGTGCCCGTCCGTAACAGGAGCGGATGCGCACCCACGACCCAGTCGTTGAAATCACCGACGACCGACACCGCCGCGGCATTCGGCGCCCACAGCGCAAACACAACGCCCGGCTGGCCTTCGTGAACCACCCGATGAGCGCCGAACTTTTCGTAGGCGCGCTGATGCGTACCCTCGTTGAAGAGGTGCACGTCCTGCTCGCCGAGCAGCGAAACGGTTGGCCGAACGACAGTGCTCAAGGTGGGTTTACCGCGTCAAAAAAAGCGACCAGGAGGTCTGTTCGCAGGAAAACTAGCACCCCTCGAGAAGCGCGTCGCCGGTCCCGTCGCAGGGCTCCGCGGCACGACCTTTTTCTTTTAGGCGCCGGCGAACGAGGCCCCTTGTGCCAACGTCGCGGCTGCCAGGGCGTCTTTCACGAGAGCTCGCGAAGGAGCTTTAGAAATTCCTGACCGTACTCGGCGAGCTTCTTTGGACCGACGCCTGGAATTCCAAGCAACTCGAAGTCGGTCCTCGGACCACGCTCGGCCATCGCGCGCAACGTAGCGTCCGAGAACACGATGTACGCCGGCAACTGTTTGCCATCCGCAATGCGTTTTCTCAAGGCCTTTAACGCGCCAAAAAGTTCTTCCGTCGCGTCCAAGCTCGCGGGCGATTTGTTTTCCGCGCCCTCCCATTCCGTCGCTGGATTCTGCATGTGTTCGGCGGCCTCACGTGCGACGGCGCCCGTTCGGACGGGAGGCAACCGGCGACCGAGCGGCGGCAAGTCACGGACGAGATCGCCACCGAGGCACTGATCGCAGGAGTGCCCGCAGTTGCCGATGTCCTCGTGAAAATGGCGCACCAAGTTGCGGTGTCGGCAGCCGCGCGCACCGGCGAGTCGGTACATGTCGCGGATCTGTTGACGACGGCGCTCGGCTTGCTGCGGCTCCGTCGCCCCGTCGTCGAAGCGCTCGTGGCTGATGACGTCCGCCCACGAGTAAAAAAGCACGCAATCAGCCGGCAAGCCATCCCGACCGGCGCGACCGATCTCTTGGTAGTAGGCCTCGATGGAGCGCGGCATGTCCCGGTGGATGACGAACCGCGTGTTCGACTTGTCGATGCCCATGCCGAACGCGACCGTGGCGACGATGACGTCGGCGTCGTCGTTTCGGAAGGCATCCTGAGCGCGGCTCCGCGCATCGACCGTCATGCCCGCGTGGTAGGGGAGCGCGCGCACACCATGTTCGCGCAAAAACTTCGCCATCGAGTCGACGGTCTTGCGGGCCAGGCAGTAAAGGATGCCGCTCTCGCCCTTGCGGTGTTGGCAGAGCCTGAGGATGGTTTTGCGCGTGTTCAGGCCGTCGCCCGAGGATTGAGCCCCCTCGCCTTTTTTGTAGGCGTGCACGTGGAGGTTGGGACGGAAGAAAGAGCCGCGGAAGAGCGCCGGAGCCGCCATACCGAGCTGCGCGATGATGTCGTCCGTCACTTCGCGCGTCGCTGTGGCGGTGAGCGCCAACACGGGCCGACCGAAGCGTGCCTTCAGGTTCGCGAGGTTCCGGTAGGCCGGGCGAAAGTCATGCCCCCACTGAGAGATGCAGTGCGCCTCATCCACGGCCACCAACCGAAGATCGATCCGCTCGAGCACCGAACCCACCGAGGCCTCGATGCCCTCGGGAGCCGCATACAAAAGCTCATACTCGCCGGCTCGTAGGCGCGCGATACGGTCCCTTCGCCGTTCGGGTGAGAGCGACGAATTGAGGTGCGTCGCACGGATCCCGACCTCCTGCAGCGCGTCAACCTGGTCCTTCATCAAGGCGATGAGCGGCGACACCACCAACGTGGTCCCCCCAAGGAGGCGTGCCGGAATTTGGTACGTGAGCGACTTGCCCGCGCCGGTTGGCATGATGCCGACGCAATCTCGTCCAGCCAGCACGTTATCGATGATCTCGCGTTGCCCGGGGCGAAAAGTCGCGTAACCGAAAGCACTCTGCAAGAGCTCGTTCGGAGCGGTCGGCGAGACACTCGGCCACGACGTGGGCCGGACGACAGGCACGGGCAACGAGCTTGGCAAAGGCTCCCCCTGGAGCGCGTCCGAGATCTCTTTCAGCGTGACCAACGTCGCTTTGTCGAAGAGCTCGCGCTGCGCCCGAAAAATCGGCCGGAGTGCGGCCAATACAAGTCCCGTAGCCTGCCGCAACGCATGAAGGCTTTGCTGAATATAGAGACGTTCCACTTCTTCGGACATGCGGCTCGTTATTGCCTGCCGTTGCGTGATGCCGTGACCGATTATCTCCCACCCACGGTT
>CANMZR010000044.1 GCA_947502375.1 Polyangiaceae bacterium | reverse complement strand
GAGCGATGGTCACCGGTGGCGGCGGCACGATCGGCGGCCGCACGCTCGGCGGGGGCCAATTCGCCTCGGGCTTCGGTGCGCACGCGAACGCGGCCAAGAGCGCGGCCGCGAGGAGGGTCATTCGGAGCATGAACTCGGTATACAATCAATTGGTCCCGGCTGGCGCGAGGTGAGCATCGAGTCGGCGATCCGTTGCGTCTCGTCGCAAGCCGCGGTCAGGGCGATCGACCCGGCGCGGGTTGGGCGGTCGATGAGGTACACCTTCAACGTGCGTCAAGGCATTCCGATGGCACTGTAAGCGTGGCGGCTACACGAAGCACAGGCTCGACGCGAAATGCACTTGGCAACGCGCGACTCAGCCCGTTAGCGTCCCGGCCATGAAGATCCCGACGCACGCTGCCGTCTTTGGCGCTTTGGGCTTGAGCGCCTCAGTCATCCTTGCCGCCAGCGAGGCGCATGCGGACGCGCCGGTCGTCGATCAGGCGTTTTCGTTCCAGACGATCGATTGGACGGGGGTCTCCGATACGGGCGGAACCGCGGATCCGAAATCCGACTGGACGGTTCAAGCGTCCTACCGCATTTGGGGGTCGTTCCCCGACCGCTCCGTGTTGCTCTACATCCTCAAGCAGAAGGGCAAAGCGCTCGGCGAAGTGCGCTGCGAAACACGCTCGATCTACAGCTCGGTCCTGAAGAACGGCCTGCCGCACCTCTTCGCGGAGGGTTGCACAGACCGCAAGCTGAAGGTCCGCGAGCCGGGGGAATACCAGCTCGAATGGCATTTCATCGATGGCGATACCGACGCCAATACGCTTCTCGGCACGGACACGATGATCGTCCGAGCCGCACCGCGCTACGACCTCGGCGCGACGAACCGCCCCTGGTACCCGGTGATGTACCCGGACCGCAACGGCGAGCTCGCGAGCACGGTCCTCTACCAGCGCACCAGCGCGAGCCCGGGCTACTTGCAACCCGGGCAGTCCCCCCGCCTCTCGAACGGCAACGGCATCGACGTGATCGTCCAGGCCGCGCCTGCCTACTCGGGCGACGATCCAACGCGCGGCAGCTACGTGCGCTGCCGCGTCGACGGCAATCCGGTCAACCTGAAGACGCCCTGGACCTTTGGACCCAACAGCGGCACGACGATCGACGCCGTCCATGTCTCGACGGGTCGAGGGATCGTGGCGGAGGCGGAGACGCCGAATCCGACGGGCAATCCGCGGCTCGACAAGGACTCGATCCTATTTCGCACCTATTACCTCGAGCTTCCGCTGACGTTCGCGGGGGGCGCGCCGCGCAACGAGGCGACCGACATCGGCAAGACGCCCGGCGCTTGGGAATGCGAGTGGCGCAACGGCGAAGGCAAGTCACTGCGCACGTTCTTCTTCACCGTTGGAGCCGACGGCCGCGTGGCTCCCCACGTCGAACAGACGGCGCACGGGTTGTCCTTGGCCCCGGGCGCGGTTTACATCGAGAGCCTCGTGCCCGCGGGCAATCCGCTCGACGTGCGGACGGCACCCGCCGCGCTTGCGACGGCGGCTTTCGCTGGGCGGGGACTCAAGAGTACGCAAGCGCTTGCCCGCGCGAAGACAGTCACTGCGGTCGGCAATCCGCTGCCGCCGAAGTACCAACTGCCCGCCGCCCCTGCCGCGAGCTCCGGCAAAGCAAAACGCTGACAGCGCGAGCAAGAAACACGACGACGTCGAGGCGCCTCGCCCGGTTACGCACCGAGCGCGAGGACGGCCTCGACATCGACATCGTCCGCCACTTTGAACGCCCCGAACGGTGCCTTGACCTCGGGGCAGCCAAGTCGGTTAAGTGAGATGCGCATGCGCCCGCGCACCACGAGTGTGCTGTCGCTCTTCGTGTCGACCGTGACCGCGACGGCTAGGCGCTGCTCGCCTCGCGGTGCGACGACGCGCAGCTCCCCACGCAGCAGGTCGCCGCTCCACCTCACGATGACGGTGGGGCCGACGAGCACCTCCATCCGTACTTTCCGCTCGATCTCGAGGACGTCCTTCGACGAAAGGACGTTGCGAGCGACTCGTCCAGCTCGCAAAACGCCGACGACGCGAAGCTCCGCGACGGGGAACGTAAGCTCCGCGGTCGTGCTCGCGCCTTCGACCTCGACCCAACCGCTGAACCCACGGGCCTCGATCTCGAGGTCGTGCGCAAACCGAGCGAAGAGGCCGGTCGCGCGCGTGCGCAACGTCACCGAAGATGCAGAAACGTCGATGATTCGCTGCACAGCGGGCTCACTCGGGGGCCGACTCGCCGCGTTCTTCGAACGCCCCATGCTTCTGATACGGGATGCCGCGGAGCCGTTTCGCCGCCATCGTGCCCTTCCACATCAGGTAGCCCTTGTTGAAACGCATGGCCTCGCTCGCGGACATGTAAGGGTTTTTCGTGCCGCCGATCATCACCAGGGCGAGTACCTGCTCCGCCACGCTCACAGGACAACCCTCCAGCCGGATGAACGGCTCGTCCCGCGCATCACGCAACGTCGCGCGCACCGAAAAAATCTTCGCGAGGATGTCGTCGTGTTCGGCCTCGTGCGGATCTTTCGTCGCGCGGTCGCGGTAGAGGCTCTTGACCGAAACGAGCTTGTCTCCGAGCGTGCCTTCGAACTTCGCGCAGTCACCGATGAAGACCACCTTTTCGCCGGGTTTTACGTCGATAGGACCGTCATACGCGCCGAAAACGACGTGCATATGCGGGATTTTTTCATCGAAGTCCGCGTCGAAAAGCCGGAGGATCTCGACGGCCTCTTCGATCGCTCCGGGACAACCTCCCCAACAATAATCCGTGCGCTCCAACTCCGGCGGTGGGCCGGCGTACGCGCTGATGTGAGTACCCTCGAAGTACTTCTCGACCCGCACGAGGCCCACCTGAAACCCGCGAGCCTTGGCCTGCGCCTCCTCGAGCGAGACGTCTCCGGTGATCGTGATGTCCTCGAGCGCGGTCGGCCCAAAGCCCTGCTCACGCGCGAAGCGAATGTGTTCGATCGTTTCGGGATCGAGCCCGATGATGTGCGAGCAAACGGTGTCGAAACCGACGGAGTTGTTGCCCATGATGATCAGGCCGAGGTCGAAGGGGATCGGCGTCAACATGCGGCCGGCACCGGCGGTGATGGCGTCGATGGCGATGAACTGCGGCTGAATGATATGCTGCAGATCGGCGATCTTTTCGTTCAACCGATGATCGTGATCGATCAGCCGATGGCGGTCGTCCTGGATGCCAATGTAGTTCTTCATCGCGAAGGTCACCGTGGTCCACGGGTGCGACTTGAACTTCGGGCAATTGACAAAAAAGTCGGCGCGAGCGACCGGCTCGGGCGTGAAGATGTAGTCGCGAAGACGCGCCTCGTGAGTGAGGGGGATCTCGACCTGGGGCACCTCCTCGAAGTGGTAATGCTTGACGCCGGTGCGCTTGAAAACGGGGTAATAACCAGCGCCTTCGAAGGACGTGCGCGTGGGAATCGTGATGCCGCAGCGCTCTCCGACTGCGAGCTCGGTCATGCCGCCATCGCGATCCTGCAGTGCGAGGAGTACGCCTTCCAAGAACTCCGGCCTCGTGTAAGCATTTTGGAACATCGGCCCAGAGGACACGCAGTTCGGCTTGAGGAGCGTGCGACCATGCGGCTGCAGCCCCAACTCTTCGAGGCCCTCGCGGACGATGCGACGAATCGCGTCCAGATCGTAGCTCTCGCAGCGACGAATGATCACCTTGGCCGGACCGACGGTCTTCATGGGTGCGAAGGCTACGCGATCCGCCCCGCGTGAGCGACTGACACGGACACGAGGTCGCCCGAATCGAGTCCGACTGGTAAGCTCGCGACGTGAAGTCCGCGCTCATCATCCACGGCCACTTCTACCAGCCGCCGCGTGAAAACCCGTGGACCGGACTCGTGGACGCGGAAGCCTCCGCCGCGCCGTTTCATGACTGGAATGCCCGGATCCATCACGAATGTTATCGACCCAACGGCTTCGCGCGCGTCTACGACGAAGCCAACGCCGTGCTCCGGGTGGTCGATAACTACCGACACATGAGCTTCAACTTCGGGCCAACGCTCGCTAGCTGGCTCGAGGAGCACGAGCCTGCGACCTACCGGCGCGTGATCGACGCTGACCGCACGAGCGCCTCCGAACACGGGGGGCACGGCAATGCCATCGCGCAAGCTTACAACCACGCGATCCTGCCACTTTTGAACGAGCGCGATCTGCGGACGCAAATTCGCTGGGGACTCACGGATTTTCGGCATCGTTTCGGACGCGACGCGGAGGGCCTTTGGCTGCCTGAGACCGCCTGCGACCACCGCACGCTCGGTGCCCTCATCGACGAGGGAATGCGCTTTGCTATCCTGGCGCCCGGCCAGGCGTCGCGCATCAAGGACGCGGAGGGCTGGCGCGCCGTCACGCAAATCGATCCAGGCCAACCCTATCGCTATCTTCATCCCGACGGTTCGGGCCGCTCGCTTTCGCTCTTTTTTTATGACGGCAGCGTGTCGCTTGGGATCGCCTTCGAGGGGCTGTTGACGTCGAGCCGTGCATTTGTGGACCGACTCGAGCGCGCATCGGGCGGCTCCGGCACGCTGGTCCACGCCGTCACCGACGGGGAGAGCTACGGGCACCATCATCGGCACGGAGAGCGCTGCCTGGCTTACGCTTTGACGACCGAAGCGCCGCGCCGTGGGTTTTGGGTGACGAATTACGGCGAGTGGCTCGACCACGTCCCGGCCACCGTCGAGGTCGATATCGAGCTCGGGCCGGATGGTCGCGGCAGCTCCTGGAGTTGCGCTCACGGAGTTGGGCGCTGGTACCGCGACTGTGGCTGTCACACGGGTGGAAAGCACGGTTGGAACCAGCGTTGGAGAACCCCGCTGCGCCTTGCACTCGATGGTCTGAGGGACGAGGCCGCCGAATTTTTCGAGTCCGCCGCAGGCGACCTGTGCACAGACCCATGGGCACTGCGCGACGACGCCATCAAGCTGTTCTCCAACCGAGCCGCGAACCGTGCCGGTTTTCTTCAGCGCCACGGGCTCGAACGTCACGGGGACGCCAAGCGCGCCCGGCTTTTTGCGGTGCTCGAACAGCAACGCAACGCGATGACGATGTACACGAGCTGCGGCTGGTTTTTCAGCGATCCATCGGGTCTCGAGGCGGTCCAGGTTTTGCGTTACGCAGGCAAACTCATCGAGCAACTGCGCGAAGAAGGAGCGCCGGATCCGGAGGCTCGCTTCCTCGAAGTGCTGGCCGAGGTGCAGAGCAATCACCCGGAGCGCGGCAACGGCGCGGACATTTATCGCGAGGCGGTGCGCGGTTCCCGAGTGACGCCGCAGGCGCTGGCGGCCCACGTCAGCATGCGACGGTTCGCGGCCGACTCCAGAGCGACGAACCGCGCGGGCCACCAGCGTTACGAAGTCGCGTATGAGCGAAGCGAGGAAGGCGGCCGCATGCGGATTTGCTTGTCGCACCTCGTGTTTACGGATGACGCGACGGGACGAAAAAGCGAGTTCGCGTGCTGCGCAATGCACTTCGGCGGCATCGATTTGCACTGCCTTGTAAAAGCGTTTCCAGGAGCCGATCCGTTTCAGCAGAGCGAGGCGCGCATCCTCGTGGCCGTGAGGAGCGGGAGCCTGCTCACGGCTCTACGGGTCGTTCAGGAGGAGCTTGGGCCAGCGGCATTCGGCATCGAGAGCGTGCTGCCAAGCGAGCGAGAGAGCCTGAGTCAGGCACTTTTTTCAGTCTTGAGGGAACGGTATGCGGCACACTTCGAAACGGTGTGGAGGGACAGCGAGGGGACGATCTCATCGTTCCAGAACGCCGGCCTGCCCATGCCAGCGGAGCTGCGCGCGGCGACGGAACTCGCGCTCGGTCGGCGTTTTGAAGATGCCCTTTTTACGCGGCCCGGCGAGGAGCTTTTGGCCTCCGGTTACAAGGCTGTTCTAGAGATCGCGGAGCAGGCCCGCGCCTTCGGCTGTCGCATTCCAACCGAGACCTCCCGGCACAAGATCGAGACGGCCATCTTACGAAACCTGCGGCGCGTTGCGGCAGGCGTTGACGAAGTGCAAAACACGGGGGGGGTGACGCCGCTCGCAGCGGCCCTCGCGTTGCTCGAGGTGGCCGGAAAACTCGGCTTGGAGCTCGACATCGAGCGTGCACAAGAGCTGATTTACGACGCACTCCGGGACGGACTCGAGCCAAACGAAGGCGTGCTGCGCCTCCTCGACGAGTTGAACCTCTCACGCCAACTCGTCGCTCGGTAGCCATGTGTCGGGAGAAGAGTTCGAGCAATTGCGGCGATGATGTGAGCGACCGCCGGGCAACGGCCGGGCTAGGTGACGGCTGACTGACGCGCTGTCCTTTCTTGCCACCCCGTAAGGCCGGCTCGGGGGCCTCGGCACCAGCAAGAAAGCCCGGCGCGTTGACAGGGCGTAGTCGATTGACTACAATGGTCATTCGTTGCTCGACTACGAACAACTTTTTCGACGGAGCCTTCCCATGTGCATGAACCCTCGCGACCAATTTCAAGATCTCGCAGGCCAATCCCCCGAGGAAGCGAAATTCTTTTGGACGGGCGGCCCCATCGAGGTCGCGCCGCGGACGCACTTCGCGTCGCTCTTCAGTGGGGTCACGATGTTCGACACCGACGAGGGGATCGTGCTTGTCGACACCGGTTTGCGACGGCTGTCCGGCGGACTCGCGGCACTGCTTCGGCAAAAGTCCGCGGGACCTATCCACACGGCGATTTACACCCACGGGCATGTCGACCACGCCTTCGGCCTCGGAAGCTTCTTGCTCGCCGACCAAGCTCCTGCGCGAGTCATCGCCCATAAAAACATCCTGCCGCGGTTCGAGCGGTACGAACAAACACGCCTTCACAACGCCGCGTTGAACGCCCGGCAGTTTGACGGTTCGGCGGCTGCGAAAGACCTCGAGGTCTACGACACCTTTGGGTTCCCCGACCATGGGCCCACCGTCCTTTACGATTCGGCGCTGTCGTTTGAAGTCGGCGGAGTTCAGTTCGACCTTCACCATTGCAAGGGCGAAACCGACGACCACACCTGGGTGTTCTGTCCGAGCCGGGGCGTCCTCTGTCCCGGTGATCTGCTGATATGGGGAGTCCCGAACGCCGGGAATCCTCAAAAAACACAACGTTATCCCTGGGACTGGGCGAAGGGGCTTCGCCAAATGGCAGCCCTCGCACCGCGGACGATTTGTCCGGGTCACGGCGGCCCGGTGATCGACGACCCTGCCCTCGCCAGGCGCATGCTCACCGAGACCGCCGATTATCTCGAGCTCATCGTCGAGCGAACCCTCGCGCTCATGGAGAATGGCTCGCCGCCCCACGTGGACATCGTCCGCAGTTTGGAGCTGCCGCGCTCAACGTCGCCGTGGCTTCAGCCTGTTTACGATGAAGCGGAGTTCATCGCGCGGAACGTGATCCGTTATTACGGCGGTTGGTACAGTGGTCGACCGAGCGAGTTGAAGCCGGCCAGCCGAAAGGCACTCGCAACCGAAATGGCGAGCCTGGTCGGCGGAGTCGCGGCGCTGCTCGACCGCGCCCGTGGGCTTTCGGCCGCGGGAGACCATGCACTCGCTTGCCACCTGGCTGACTTTGCGCTGGAGGCCTCGCCCGAACCCGTGCAGGTTCGCGAAGCTGTCGCAGCCATTTACCGCAAACGCGCGGCAACCGAGACGAGTCTTATGGCCATCAATCTTTACCGTGCCGCCGCCGCCTACGCAGAGGAAGGGCGACCGTTCGCGTGACCGGAAAACCTGCGAAGGACCTGCCGCGGGGGCGGGCGGAGGTAAAGCAAGCGCTTCTCGAAGCGGCTGCAGAGCTCTTGAGTGCATCTGGTCCTTCCGCCATCTCGATCCGCGACATCGCAGCTGCCGCCCGCGTGAACCATGGGCTCGTCCATCGGCACTTCGGTTCGAAGGAAGCCCTCGTTCGCGAGGTGATGGAGATGCTTGGCGCGGAGGTCGCAAGCCTACCGACTTCGCCAACCTCAAAAGCCGATGGCCTGCCGCTTTCAATGCTCCTTCGAGTGGGGCAGAGCCGTTACCTTCGAGTGCTGGTGCGCGCCCTCCTCGACGGCACCGAGATAACGGACCTTCAGGAACGTTTCCCGATCGTTGATGCCCTCCTCGAAACCGCCCGTCAGGCGAAGAAAGAAGGAAAATTGCGGCCCGACACGGATCCGCGCATGGCCGTGGCGCTGGCGATGGCGCTCGGCTTTGGGTGGTTGCTCTTTGAGCCGTTCATCATCGCGGCGGTCGGCCTGAAGAAAAGTCCGATGGCCTTGC
The DNA here is from genome assembly GCA_947502375.1 of Polyangiaceae bacterium. Taxonomy (GTDB): domain Bacteria; phylum Myxococcota_A; class Polyangia; order Polyangiales; family Polyangiaceae; genus SYFR01. Next base: position 9,120 of record CANMZR010000044.1, on the reverse strand, counting down.
GACGTGAGCTTGCCTCGACGATGCTCGGACTGTTCCGGAGTACGCCCGACAACAACGAATGAACCTCTTTCGTCCCAAGCTTCCCGACACAGATCCGCTCCTCGACGCCACGCTGCCGTTCGAAGCACGCGTTCGCCGAGCGGCCGTCGATTGGGCGCTCGACGGGTTCGGCGCGCCGCTTGGCGTCTACGTCATCTACGGGCTCAAACTCTGCGCTTACCTCGGTGGCTTCTGGTTCTTTTGCACCAACAGCCTGCCTGCGGGGGCGTCGCTCGAGCTTGGAAGCTGGGCCTTCACACCACGCGCCTTCCAGAAGGCCATCGTTTGGAGCGCGTTATTCGAGGTGCTCGGGCTCGGCTGCGGGAGCGGCCCTTTGACCGGTCGCTACCTCCCGCCGATCGGGGGTCTGCTTTATTTTCTGCGACCCGGCACCGCCAAGCGACCCATCTTTGCAGGCCTGCCCTTCTTCGGACACGACCGCCGCACCTGGAGCGACGTGCTGCTCTACGTCGCGTTTGTAGTGGGACTCGTACGAGTGCTCGCCCTTCCGAACCCGACGCGCTTCGACCACGGCTCGTTGCTTGTCCTGTGGGCATTGATTTCCATCACAGACAAGACGATCGGCCTCGCGGCCCGCAGCGAACACTACGCGACGACCGTCGCCTGTTTTGCGATGACGGACGACTGGTTGGCCGGCGCGATGTGCGTTCAACTCGCCTTGTGGTTCTGGGCCGCCGCCGCGAAGTTGAATCGGCATTTTCCAGGCGTCGTCGGCGTGATGATGAGCAACAATCCGCTCGCTCCCCGCGCCTTGCGACGCCGGATGTACCGCAGGTTTCCGGACGATTTGCGCCCCTCGCGGCTGGCGGAGACGATGGCCCACGCGGGAACCGCACTCGAGTTCGCGGTGCCATGCGCCTTCGTTTATGCCCACTCGCCGCCGACTTTCGCGGTGGCCGCGGGCCTCATGATTTTGCTGCATGCGTTCATCACTTCGAGCGTCCCTTTGGGCGTTCCCATCGAGTGGAACGCCATGGTGATGTACGGGGGGTTCGCGCTCTTCGTCGCACACCCGAGCGTGAGACCATGGGAGGTGCCACTGCCGCTCGGGCTGCTCTTGCTAGTGCCACTCGTTGCCCTGCCATGGCTCGGAAACCGGTATCCCGACCGCGTGTCGTTCCTCCCGTCGATGCGCTACTACGCGGGCAATTGGGCGTACTCGGTCTGGCTGTTTCGAGGGGAGAGCTTTCGCAAGCTCCACAAAAACATGACCCTCCCCGCCCCGTGGGTTGGGGACCAGATAGAGCGGCTCTTCGACCTCCGAACGGCCGCGGCCTTGCTCGCAAAATTACTCGCGTTCCGCGCGATGCACCTCCACGGGCGGGCGCTTGGGATTCTGATCCCGCGTGCCACGCAGTCCTTCGAGGCGATGACCTACCTCGACGGGGAGGTCATCGCGGGGCTTACCCTCGGTTGGAACTTTGGCGACGGACACCTTCACGACGAGGCATTGCTCGGAACCATTCAGCGTGCGTGCGCCTTTGAGCCGGGCGAGCTGCGCTGCATCTTTGTGGAGTCACAGCCGCTCTTCGAGCGGACGCTCGCTTACCGAATCGTCGATGCCGCCTCAGGACCCATTGAAAGCGGAAAGCTCGCCGTGGCCGAGCTTCAGCTGCGCCAGCCGTGGGCTGTCGAAGACGCGAGCGGCAGCGACCGGACTCCGTCAATCCCGTAGACGACCGAGCGCGAGCAAGAGCGCCGCCACCGCGAGCCCACCGAGGAAGCCGGAGCTTTGCCGCTGCGAGAGCGTCGCTAGGGCTTCACCACCGAGGAGGCTCGACAAGTGCCCCCTAGGGAACGGCAAGGCCAAGACGGAAGTCCCAGAACCCAACAAAAAGTCGAGGAAAAGCGCAAGACTTCGGGCGCGCCCACGCTTCATGGCGGTCGAGGCCAAGGTAAAAACGGCGACGTAAGCCGCTGCACCAAGAACGACGAGCCCGGTGCTCGTGAACACATCGCGAGCACCACCTGGCAACGAGCCGTAAGCCACGCCAAGACCGATGAGCAGCCCGGGCATAAGGACGAGCAACGTCGTCAAGAACGCCGAAAGCGAAAGCCCGATGGCGACACCGCGGCGCGAGAGCCCGAGTCGAGCGGCGGCCCAGGTGGCGCTGCTCAAATCGGTGCTCGCAAGCGCGGTCGCCACGGCTCCGTAGGCGATGAGCGGGAGTCCAAAACCGAAGGCCAGCCCGAGCACCGCATCGGGCGCACCAAGCCGCGAGGACGAGCGCACGGCCAATGCGACGCCCGCATGGCCAAGGCCTCCAAGTCCGAGGAGCACCCCGACGCGCCGCGGACCGGTGCGCGTCCATCCAAGCGCGATGCCAACCCGAATGGCGCGAATCATGGGGACCTCTCTGACGGGGCTGCTCGCACCAAACCGAGCAGCGCGGCGCGCTCAAGCGGCGTCGTCGCGAGCGCGCGAACGTTCACCGCTAGCTCTGCACAGACCTTCGAAACCGTCAGAGCCGCGGCCTCGAGATCATCGGCTGCGATGGCAACCAACCCGAGTTGGGGCGGGCCCGCGATGCGTTCCCAGCTCACCGAGCGTGCATTTTCGACGCGGGTCGAGAGCGTCGCTGCGAGCTCGGGGGTCACGAGCCCGTTGGGATCCTCGAGCCAGACAAGCAGCTTTTCCGCCGCGCGCGCGAGCCACCCCGAACCACCATCCACGGCAGCCCAGCGACCACCTTCCAAAAGGTGAACCGAGTCCGCCAACTTCGCGACCTCCGTGAGCACACTCGTCAACACCACAACCGGAGCCGATGCGGCGCGCTCCAACAAAAGCTCGCGAAATCCAATTGGATCCACACCAGCGACGCCGTTCCATGGCTCGTGCAACACCACCAACGATGGGGTCGGCGTCGCGAGAGCCAAGGCGAGCTCGAGCGCGCGCGCTTCGGGGACCGAGAGGGTCTGATTCCGACGCGCGCGCAAGGCGCCGAGCCCCAAGCGGTCGAGAGGCACGTCGCCACCACGCACGGCGTGAGAGAGCGCGATGAGCTCCCGCACCGTGCCGCCGAGCCCCGTTGAGCGCGGCAAAAGCGCACCGATACGCCGACGGCAAACCGCTGAGGCGAAGGGCGCAACCCCCTCGATGTAGACCGAGCCTCGCTTTGGTCGCAGCTCCCCCGTGAGGACACCTGCAAGCGCCGCCGTTCCGTCCTCGGGCGTGCCGATCACCGCATGAATTCCATGGCCCAACGTCCAGTCGATGCCCCACACGCGGCCGAGCGAGCCACCGCCAGCTCCCAGCGCGTCGCCTGCGTAAAGGCCGCAAACACGCACGCGTGCGGAGTTCGACGCCAGCGGTCGCGACTCGGTCACGCTGGCACCCCAAACCAGGACGGCGCAACCACGACGAACTCCCACGCGTGTTGAAGCAACCCCGGGACGGACCACGCCGAACCGAACCACGCGCCGGCGCAGAGCCACGGCACGAGCAGCACCGCGAGAAACAACGTGCGGCCTCGAGCATGGGCGAGCGCCGAGCAAGCGGCCGCGGTCGCACCCAGGAAGACGCCGGTCACGGCAGCCAGCGCGAGCAACCGAAACGCCGTTCCAGCAACGGCCAGCGAGCGCTCGTGCCAGCCAAGCCAGAGCGCGAGAAGCGTCCAACCAAGACCCAGGCGCCAGGCGATCTCGAACATCACGGCAAGCGCGCGTGGACCCTGCCGCTGGCGCAGCGAGACACCCCGATGGGCGCAGAGCCAATCGATGCCGCGAGTGCGCGAATTCGGCCCAGAGGCTCCCGCCGCCGCGAGCGCAATCGGCCCCGCACAGGCCCAGGTCGACCATGCGACCACGATGGCGATGAGCCGAAGCGCGTCCGTAACCGAGGCCTCGCTGCGGACTGCGCCTACGGCCAGCGCCACCGGAAGGACGATGCCGAGCCACCCGATGCGCGCCCAGCGTGTCCGCCGCAGCTCGAGCCGCTCGAACTCGATGAGGGGCCACCCCGCGGCTCGTCGGACGGCTGGCTCCTCTGGCGTCGGCACGGCGCGGACCCTAGCATCGTTGACGCGCGGGTTGGACGGGATGCCGGTCCCACAAGCCACGGTCGCTCGGCGCTCTTTGGGCGCCGTGCAGGCAAACTTTCGAGTAATGTTCGACGCGTGAACGGGCTTCGGCAGAGAGCAACGGGCTGCAGGCATTGGCTGGGTATTTTTTGCGTGAGCCTGGCTTGTCTGGGTTCAACCGGGCTCTTTGAGCCGCTGGCCGAGGCCCGCGGCGTGCCCGTCGCCAAAGAAGCAAAACCTGTTAAAAAGCTGGCCATTCACGTCGAAGGCAAAAACGCCACCGCCCTCGCTGACCAGCTCGTCGCAGCCGGCCCCGACGGAATGGAAGTGCTCGATTCGGCCGCGGTCGAAAAAGCCCTGCGACAATTCGGGCTACCCGCCGTTTTCGGAGCGGCAATTCAGAACAAGGTTCAGCGCAAGTCCCTTCAGCCCAACCTGAAAAAGGCCCTCGCCAAGCTGGGCGCGGATGCGTTCCTTCTGGCTCGCGAGACGCTCGTCGGAAAAACCCATCAGTTGTACGTCGTTTACTACCTGAAGGACGCAAACGCGGCCGAACTCGATCAGGCAGTGAACCTTGGCAACAGCGACGGTGCACAGCGAAAGGCCATCAAGCTGGCGCTTGAAGAGACCCTGAAGTCGCTGGCCCCGCCGGCCCCCGAGGTGCTCAATGCCGACACGCCTGAGCCGGAGGAGGAGGTCAAGCTCGAGACCGTTGCGAAGGATGAGACGAATTCGACCTACCGTGCCGGCGTGGCAGGCTACGAGTTTGTTCGAGCGCAGCTCGGCTTTCAGGACGGTGGACGTTGGTTCAAGTACTCGGACCCGATCTCTGCGAACAATACGCGACCGTACGCGGTCTTCGGACCGCCAGCGCTGAACGTCGCGGTAGAGGTCTATCCCGCTGCACAAAGCGGCCTCGCGGTGATTCGAGACCTTGGAGTCTCACTCGATTACACGCACCACTTCGCGCTCAAATCGAAGACGGCCCAGAACCCGGACGGCAGCGAGAGCGCCGAATTCGACGGCTCCTGGAACCGCTTCGACTTCGGGCTCCGGTACCGTCTGCGTTTCGGTGCGGACGAACAGCCCTCGGTCCTTGGAGTTTCAGCTGGGTACGGTTTTCAGAACTTCGTTTTTCTTCCGAGCAACGCGACGGCCGAGAAGATCAAGCTCGAGGTGCCCACAACTCGGTACAAGTATCTGCGGCTCGGCGTAGACGGGTGGTTACCCTTCGGGATCTTCGCCGTGGTGCCCCGGTTTTCGTACCTCGCGCCGCTCGGTGCAAGCGCCCCGGCTGAGCGCATTCCGGGCCCCGCTCTCGGGGGCGTCGTCGCTCCGGAGCCGATCGATGACACCGTGTATGCGCGGTTTCGCGGGGCTTCCGTGAAGGGGATCGCGCTCGGAATCGACGCCGCGGTGGCCATCGACTCGGGGTTCGAAGTGCGGGCGGGTTTCGACTACACGCGTTTCTTCTCAGCGTTTAGTCCCGAAATCGGCGACGCCTTCGTCGCTGGGGGTGCGCTCGACGAATACCTCGAGCTTAAACTCCTCGCCGGTTACCGTCACTGATCGTGTCTGGACAGACGATCCTTATCGTGTCTGGACAGACAGTCCCGCTGCTACCCCAACACTCTGCGCTCCCAAACCATGGCCCATCGAAATACCCTGAACGCCGGTCTTCTCCTCACCGCACTCGTTCTCACGATAGCCGGCTGTCCGGGAACCTTGGAAGACAAGCAGCGGTTCGAACAAGGAGCCACATCGACGGCGTCCGCGAGTTCCGCCGATGTGAGCGCCACGACCACTGGAATTGGCGGTAACGGCGGAGCGGCACTCACGGGCACCGGCGGCACCGGCGGCTAGGTGGCTGGACGGCTAGGTGGCTGGACGGCTAGGTGGCTGGACGGCTAGGTGGCTGGACGGCTAGGTGGCTGGGTGTCCGCAATGGGCACGGCTCAGTTCCGGCCTTCAATCGGTCGGACCCAACCTCCGCCTTTCTTTCGTTCCTTGGAGCCCTCGCTCAGTTGGCCCCAGTCGAACAACACCGGTTTGCGGTAGGCGCCGCGACGATCGCCGCCGTAGACGTAGATGCCGCGGGAAATCTCGTGTCGATCGACCGTCGCAATCCATTCGTCGCTCGATACCCACGCGAGGCGCTCCGGCCCCACGTCACTCATCCGCACGATGAGAATGCCGCACGCAGGTCCCCCCGCTTTTTTTGCGCAGCCCCCCCCGATCAACAACTCCTCATTGCCGATCGGACGCCACACCCAGGTGCGCTCGATGTGAAACGCCACGTTCGCCTTGGATTTCGAAATATTGCGAAGCTCCTCGGGCGCAATGGCGTCGAGTTGCTGGGCCACAAGGACCGTCGGGGGTTTCCAGACGAGCTCGGTTTTGCGCGTCACCTCGAGCGCCACTTCGGCCGCGTTCGCGACACCCGCACAACAACGAACACCAACGGCCGGATCGCGCTCGGTAGGCTTCAGAGCTCGAGCGTGGGCGCAACGGCCCAAAAGGGGCCCATTTTTACCGGAACCGCCGCGCACCGAAACCTTTGAGCCGTCACCACCGCGACCCCACGCACTCGAAGTCCACGTCCAGGCACTTCCATGCAAATCATGTACGCCCCAAGCGCTCTCGCAGCGCGTGTTCAACCCGTTCGGCGCAAGAGCATCGGATGTTTCCATGCCGCAAGTCGCACCGTCAAACACGTCGCCGTACTCGTAAGTTCGATTGTCGGGCCCTTTGCAGGCGCGTTCCAGTTCGAGTTCCGTGCAGAGGCGTTTTCCGTACTTCTCGCAAACCTCGCGCGCGGCCTGCTGCGTGAGTCCGGTCTCGGGGATCGCTCCGAGCTCACCGGGATGGTTGTAACGATCGATAAAAAATCCGCGCAGCTCCAGCTTTTCGCCGGGAAGTTCCTGGTCAGCGATGCGAGGAAGACGCCCCGGCGGCGTACCCGCAATCAACATTCCAGGCGGCACCCAAACCATTCCTGGGCGCTCGGGCTCAGCTATCGGCGCCGTCGCCCAAGGCGGGGGCCCGTCGTTCGAGGGCAGGTTTTTGTTTGAGGATCTGCACGCGGCTAGCGTGAGAAAAAAGACGAGCGCCAGCCACGACACGACGACGGGACGCGCTTTAGAGGCAGTCCTTCGCTGCGACATCAATCGCTGCGTTCTCGCAATGCGAGCTCTTTCATCTTGAGCTGAAGCCCTTTTCGCGAAATCTTGAGCAGCCGCGCCGCGTGCGTCACGTTGCCATGTGTCTGATCGAGGGCTCGCACGATGAGGTCACGCTCGATGCGCGCCATCGCCACTCGAACTTGCTCCTTCAGGCCTTCACCGAAGCCCGCGCCGTCGAGCGTCGAAGAGGCGGCCTCCAACCCCGGCTCTGGCGACGGGCTGCCCGACACTTCGGCGGGGAGATCTTGAACTTTGATGCGCGGCCCGTCGGCAAAGAGCACGGCCCGCTCGATGAAGTTCTCGAGCTCGCGAATGTTGCCCGGCCAGCGGTAGCGCGTGAGCAAAGCGAGGGCGTCATGGTCAATACCTTCGACGGATTTACCCAGTCTTTCGTTGAATTTTTTTAAGAAAAATACGGCGAGCAACGGGACGTCTTCGGCGCGGTTCCTGAGCGGTGGCAGCTCGATAGGCACGACGTTCAATCGGTAAAAAAGGTCTTCTCGAAAACGTCCCGCCGCCGTCTCACGTCTCAGGTCACGATTCGTAGCGGCGATGAGCCGTACGTCCACGCGGCTCGTCTTGACGCCACCGACGCGCTCGAACTCCCCCTCTTGAAGCACCCTGAGGAGCTTCACTTGCATCTCGACCGGGACCTCGCCGATCTCGTCGAGAAAAAGCGTGCCGCCATGCGCGAGCTCGAAGCGTCCCGGTTTGCTTCCAACCGCGCCGGTGAACGCACCCTTCTCGTAACCAAAGAGCTCGGACTCGATGAGTGTCTGAGGGATCGCCGCGCAGTTGACCTTGATGAACGCCCGGGCCGAGCGGCTGGAATGCTGATGGAGCGCCCGGGCCACGAGCTCCTTGCCGGTCCCGCTCTCGCCGGTGACCAGCACCGTCGTAGGGGTTGCCGCCACGCGGTCAAGCAGGGCATAAAGGTCGCGTACGGCTTTGCTGTTGCCAAGCATTCCGAAGCGGGTTCCCTCGGGCAACCCACCCACGCCCGGGTTCGAAGCATCACGGTGAGCAAGCTGCCCGACTTGAAGCGCTTTGCGAACAAGCCGACGGACCTCATCCTGGTCGAAGGGTTTGGACAGGTAATCGACGGCGCCCATCTTCAACGCCTCGACCGCGGTGTCCACGGTGCCGTGAGCGGTCAGAATGATGACCGGAAGCTTGGGCTCTTCGACCTGCGCCCAGCGGAGGAACTCGAGCCCCCCTAACTTGGGCATGCGCAAATCGCTTATCACCAGGTCAACGTGATGTTCGCGAATAAACGCGATGGCGCGCTCGCCGTCCTCGGCCGTGTGGACCTCGTAGCCATCCCGAGAAAGTTGGGCGGAAAGAACGCGGCGAAGGTTCGCCTCGTCGTCAACGACGAGAATCTGTTGTTTACCTTCGAGCATGGGGCCCGAAGACTACACCATTCTCGCTTTTTTATTGCCTACCCCGCCTACTCGGCTAATACCTTCAGGCTCGTGCGCCGATCGCTGCTGCTCTCCGCTCTGCTTCTCGTGGCAGCCCCTTCGCTGGCGCTGACCGAGCTGGCGCTAGCCGATCCGTCGCCCTACGAGCCGTGTAAGAAAGTACCGGCCCAAGCGGACCTCGATGCGGCCCGCGGTCTGCACCAAGCCGCGAAGCAATACGTGGCGAAGGCGCTCTACGAGCGAGCGATTCAGTCCTGGTTTGACGCGGTGACGTTCGATTGCACGAAGCCTGATGTGTTCATCAACATCGGCAATGCCTATGAGCGCCTCGGGGAGACCGGCAAGGCGATCGTCGCGTACCAAACCTACATCGAGCGCAAGGGAGCAGCAGCGAACCCGGACATCCTTGAAAAGGTGCAAAACCTCAAACTGATG
>CANMZR010000043.1 GCA_947502375.1 Polyangiaceae bacterium | reverse complement strand
GTGGAGCGTCCTGTTCAATCATATGACGCTACACGCTTTGCGGCCAAATACGCTAACTGGCAAGCAAATGCTGGTGTCGTGCAAGAGGGAACGCCGATTTCCTCGCTGCCTAAGATGACGCCTAGCAAAGTTGAGGAATACAAATACTTCTCTATTCACACCGTCGAGCAGCTTGCCGCTGCATCTGACAGCGTGGGCCAGAAGTTCTTTGGCTTCCAAGAAGACAAACGCTCTGCCAATGCCTTTTTAGAGATTGCAAAAGGCAACGCTCCGTTTGAACGCATGAACAATGAACTTAAAGAACGCGATGCTAAGATTGAAGAAATGCAATCGCAGATCGAGGCTCTTAATAAAATGATGATTAAGGCCAAAAACTAATTACAGGCTGGGTTAGATGTCTTTTCAAATTATTGAAGATGCAACGCTCTTAGCGATTGTTCAAAACGTCGCTCAGATGGTGAGCTATCCTAACCCATCTGACCCAGCCGGTGATTCCGATCCTTCTGTTCAGCAAATGGTTCAGGCCGTCAATATGTCGGCCACAGAACTCATGAGCTTGTACGATTGGCAATCATTAACTCGAACTTATGAAATTGCTATTGAAGCATCAACGCCTGGCATTTCAGAACAGGCGTTTGATCTGCCAGAAGATTTCTACGAGTGGATCGACCAGACGCAGTGGAACAGCACTAATCAGTGGCCCGCGATTGGGCCTATCAGCCCGCAAATGTGGCAGAACTTGTTGGTCAGGACTGTCCTGCCAACAATGTCTTTCTATTGGCAAGTCCGCGACAATTCTTTGTACATTCTGGCACCGCCGACTGAAGAACAGACGCTGACGTTTATGTATCAGTCGCTGGCTTGGGTGATAGATCAGGACAACCCGACGCTATACAAGAACCGCGCCACTAAAAACGGCGACACCATTCTTCTCGACAGCTTTTTGGTCACGCTCTACACGCGTGCGAAATGGCTTGAGATGAAGGGCTTGGATTCAGCCGCAGCAATGCGCGACTTCCATGTAAATTTTGAAAACCGTAAAGGCCAAAAAAAGGGCTCACCTGTCTTAAATATGGTGCGCTCTTATGGCTTCCCGTACCTTAACGCGCTCTACAACACGCCCGACACCGGCTTTGGCTCGTAATGCCTTTAGTCGCAGTCAAACAATATAAAAGCCCAAGGCTCTCAGCAGCAGCGCAAATCTCGCTGTTGACTAGCATCCCATCTCCCGTGGGCGGTTTGAACTTCCGCGACCCGATTAGCGAAATGCCGCCAACCGACGCGATGGTGATGGACAATTTCATCCCACAACGCACAGGCTGTTTGCTGCGCAAAGGCTGGCAGTACAGTTGCAACAGCCTTGTTGATCCTGTGACATCGCTGTTTAGCTACAACGCTGCTGACAGCGCGAATAACAAGCTATTTGCGGCATCTGGCGGCAGTATCTGGGACGTTACCGGCGAAGATGCGGTTGAGGATCAAGCCTCAACGGGATCAACCGACGGCATCTGGAGTACGACACAGTTTGCGCTCGCCAGCGGTGAGGTTGTCCTGAATGGTTGCCAGGTTGGCGCGGGCGGCGGTGGTCGCATTGCGTGATGGTGGCGTCCTCGAGTTGAGCCGCTACGCCACCCTCGAGGAGGCGCTCGGAGAGAAGCGGGAGCATCCGCTCGTCTTATTGTTTCGACGCTTGGAAGCCCGTTACGTTCCCGGAAAACTCACGAAACGCGTGTCTTTTTACTTCACCCTCGGCAACGAGCCGGAGTGCAAGTGGAGCGCCGTTCTCGAGCCCAACGGCTGCGTCATCGAGAACGGGAAGCCGCCCGGCGGTTCCGCGGATTGTGTCTTGAAGACGACCCAAGAGATCTTCACGCGGATTGTGGAAGACGGCTACCTGCCCTCGCCACTCGAGGTGATGAGCGGGCTGGTCAAGTCGAACGATGTCTCGCTCCTCGGCAGCTTCAAGGAGGCCTTCGATCTGCCATGAAATGTTTCGTGACGGGCTCGACGGGGTTTCTTGGTCGGCATCTGATCGCCGCCTTGCGCGCCCAAGGGGATGAGGTCGTTGCCTTGTGTCGCAAGCACGATGCAGGGCTCGCCGCCCTTGGCGCCACCATTGCGCTCGGGGATGTGATGGACGGCGCGTCGGTGCGAGCGGCCGCGGCCGGCTGCGAGGGCGCCTACCACTGTGCGGGCAAGGTTTCGAGAGAGCTCGCGGATGCGGAGCCGATGTTTCGCGTTCATGTCGAGGGGACGAAGTTTGTCCTCGAAGCCTTGAAGGATGTCGGCGTGCGGCGGGTCATTCACGCCAGCACGAGCGGTACTGTGGCTATCTCCAGTGACTCCGAGGACGTGCGGGACGAGGGCTCCGTCACGCCGATTGAGCTCATCGCGCGGTGGCCATATTACCGGAGCAAACTCTACGCGGAGCAGGTGGCTCTCGAACGGAACCGCGCGGACTTCGCCGTCATCAGTGTGAACCCCTCGCTGTTGCTCGGTCCCGGCGACGTGCATGGTTCTTCGACCGAGGACGTGCGGAAATTCCTCGAGAAGAAGCTCCCGTTCGCGCCCGGCGGTGGGATTGCGTTTGTCGATGCGCGCGATGCCGCCACGGCGCTCGTCCTCGCGATGCAACGCGGCCAGGCCGGTGAGCGTTACCTCGTGAACGCCGCGAACATGAGCCTCGATTCGTTCTTCGGGCGACTCGAGCGACTGAGTGGCGTGAAGGCTCCGCAGGTCCGGTTGCCGCGCACGAGCGCCGTGCTTGCCGGGGTCACGGCCGACCTCTTCGGGCGCGCGGCGAAGCTCATCGGTGCGCCGAATCCACTCGACAAGGTGAGTGCTGAAATGGCCCAATTTTATTGGTATTGCAGCTCGGGTAAGGCCGAGCGAGACCTCGGCTGGTCGGCCCGTGATCCGAACGAGACCCTCGCCGATACGGTCGCGGATCTGCGGCTCCGCGGCGTTGTCTGGCCCGCGTGAGGGCGCATCCTTCGTGAGACCGCATGCGACCGTTCGTCATTCTCAATCCAAGCTCCCAGGGCGGTAAGACCGGCGAGCGCGCGCCGGAGCTCGCCCGTGTGCTGGCTCACCATATCGGCGAGACGGAGTTCATTCATACGACCCACGCGGGTCACGCGACCGAGCTCGCCGAGGCCGCCGCCGACGAGGGGCGCGAAGTGGTCATCGTCATCGGCGGCGATGGCACGATCCACGAAGTGACCGAAGGCTTGATGCGGGCCAGCGCGCGCGGTCTGGCCGTTCCTAAGCTCGGCATTGTCGGTCAGGGCACCGGCGGAGATTTTCGACGCTCTCTCGGGCTCGAGCATCGGCTCGATCGCTATTGTCAGGTGATCGCCGCGGGTAAGACCCGCTCGGTGGACGTGGGTCGCCTCACCTTCCGCGCTCACGATGGCAGCCCGCAACGGGCCTATTTCATCAACATTCTGAGTGTCGGTATCGGTGGCCTCGTGGACCGCTACATCACCGAGTCCACTCGCCCGCTAGGCGGGACGGTGGCTTACTTCAACGCAACCTTGCGCGCGCTCGCGAAGAGCGAAGTCGGCATGCTGCGGTGCAAAGTCACCCACCGTGGCGAGAGCCGTGAGGTGCGGCTCGCCACGAGAACGGTCGCTATCTGCAACTGTCGCTACTTCGGCGGCGGCATGGAGGTCGCGCCGATGGCCGAGCTGGATGATGGCGTTTTTCAAGTCGTCTCGCTTGGGGACGCTCCAAAGCTCAAATTCTTTTTGTCCTCACTTTCGATTTATAGGGGCAAGCACATCGGTCTTCCGAAAACCGAGATCTTCCCTTGTGAGGCCATCGAGCTCGACCTCGAGAACGAGCACGTTCGCGCCGACTTTCCACTCGATGTGGACGGTGAGCCGCTTGGCCTGCTGCCACTTCGCGTCGAGGTTGTCCCGCGGGCGCTGACGGTCTTCGTGCCTTGAGGTCCGCCGGTTTTCGGCATTCGTTCCGGGCTTGGAATGAGATCCGCAAAAGCGGAGTTTCCACGACTGCAAGCGCTCACAAGCGGGTCGCTCGCAAGCGGGTCGCTCGCAAGCGGGTCGCTCACAAGCGGGTCGCTCACAAGCGGGTCGCTCACAAGCAGCTTTCCGCTTGGGCTATTGCCTCGCTTCGCGAGAATCGAGGGCTGAGTAACAGCAGGTGGCCGAGTCACTATCATGCGAAATCGATGGTATTTTGACGCCCTCGCCAAATACGGGGCGTCGAAAGACCCGTCGCCTCGATGGACTCGGTGTATGAGGCTTCCTATTTATTTCGTGTTAGCGAGGTGCTTCCCGATGCGATCAGAATCAACCGTTTTGTGCGCCGCCCTTCTCACCGCAAGCTTCGGCTGCGCGATGGGCGCAAGTGGTAGGCCCGGGACGCCGAGTCACGATAAACCCACAGCTTCGAAGCTCGCTCACGCGGAGCTGGATGCAGTTGTCGAACTCGAAGTCGCGGCGAATTGTGAGGAGGCGTTCGACCTCGCACTCTACAAGTCGCCAGGCGTCGAGCGCATCGCTTGGGATGAAAAGGCGGGCAAGTGTTCCGGTCGGCACGTCGTCATCCGCTACCTCTCGCAGGCGGTGAAAGAAGCGGAATTGATTGCGATGGTCGAGAAGCTTGCGCGCAGTGTCGAAGCCCATCGCGGAGGCACACCGTGAACCGCGTTCGTCGCTGGCTTTCGGACCACGTCGTCCCCTCGTCCGGTTTTGGCGCGAAGTTCGTGCTTTTGGCGGCGCTCGTGCCCTCGGCTTTCGCGGGCGTCCAGGCGCTTCGCGTCGGCGCGGGCTACGCTGCGGACTCCGCTGTGGACGAACGCACTCGCGCGCGGCAAGAGGTCTTGCTGGCGATCCCGCGGGAGTCTGGGGTGCTCATCAACATCCCCTATGCAGACATGCCTGCGAGCCCGGAGCTCGTGAACCTTGGCAAGCGCTCCACCCATGCGCTCGAGCGCTGCCTCGCCGACAACGTCGATGCGAATGCCCGTGCGCTTTCGGCCATCGTACTTGAAGCGCTCGGCGACCGCCGTTCCCTCCCGGCATTGCAAGGTGCCCTCGAGGATTGGGACGCCGGCGTGCGTCGGCGCGTCGTCCGCGCGCTCGGTGCGATGCCGGACAAGTCGAGTGTCGGGCCGCTCATTGGACTCTTCGAGCGCAAGGACGAAGAGCCTCAAATTCGCCGTGAGATCGTCAAGGCGCTCGGTTCCATCACCGAGCAACGCGTCGTAGCGTTTCTTCGAAAGGAACTGAAACTGGCGCTTCTCGGCTCGAGTCCCGAGAAGGAGGAGCTGCGGGGCGTCCTGTTCGACGCGCTCTGGTTGAACCGTCATTTGATGGATCGCAACACGTTGATTGGCGACGTGGAGCAGGCCCTGAAGAGTGACGACCCCGGCTTGCGCGTATCGGCGATGTTTGCGGCGTCGGAGCTCCGGACCCCGAAACTCATCCCGGCGCTCCTGCCGCTGATGGAGAGCAGTGTTCCCGAGATCGCCAACAAGGCGATCTATGCGCTCGGTCGCATCGGCGACAAAACGGCCACGAAGGCGCTGCTGATGCGGCTGCCAATGGTTCGCGAATCGCGCACGTTGAACAATCTCGCTTTTGCTCTCGAGCGCCTTGATAAAAAGGCGTTCTACGCCGAGATCGCCAAAACCATCGCGCACAAGCAAGGCCTCATTCGCTTGAATGCCGCGTTCGTTCTCGGGGACGTTGCTCATGAAGAAGGCCTGCCGCTCCTCGAGAAAGCACTGTCCGACGAGAACGATTTCGTGCGCGGCGGGGCCATCGTTGCCATCGGCAAGCTCGCCTTGGACGGGACGATGCGGGCCTCCGCACTGAAGATGCTGGAGCCACTCACGACGGATGCGAACCTCACGATCCGGGAAGCGGCGATTTACGCCATGCATGCGCTCACGCCCGGGGGCCGTGCCGATCTGTTGCACGATCGCCTGTTCATCGGTCTCGATCCTCGTAAGCACTCCGCCGTCATTCGTCGGGCGGCCCTGGCACTGGGTGACGCGAACGACGCTCGGGTTCGAGACTACCTTCTCGATTGCACGCTGTCCTATGGGTGCTCTATCGAGCGGACCGGCCGGGCCTTCATCGCGCAGCCTCGCGCGGCCGACACGGGACGCATCTTGCTTGGGTGGACACGTCAAAATTATCATCTGACCAAGCTCGTCGGTGCTCTCAAGCCGGCGGGTGCCGTGCCCCTCGCGATGAGCAGCCTCCGCGAGGCCTGGCACATGCCCGAAGGTACGGCCACCATCGAGTCGCTCCAATTGCTTGGAGGCCTCGGCGATCCGAGTGCCATGGAGCTTGTCGATCAGCGCACGAGTACGAGCGCGCGCTGGCCGAGGATTGTCGCCCTCGTCGCCGCCGGACGGCTCGGAAACAGCACTGCCGCCGCCCGCCTGATGACCGAGCTTGACGATGTGGGCCAGGAGTCGATGCCCGACATTTCACGGGCGCTGGCGGCCGTACTCGAACCCGCCTTCCGCTCGGCTCTCGAGCCCTCGCTGCGGGAGCGTACGAAGAGCACCGACCCGAGCCTGGCGCTGTCGACTGGGGCTGTCCTCCTCTCTTGGGATCCTTACGACGGCTTTTTCCGTTTTCTCGACGGGCTCGCATCGACGTCGAGTTTCGAGCGCGAGCTCGCCGCGCACTATCTCAAGAAGAATCGCGATCCGAAGGTGACATGGGCCTTACGCCGGGCGCTTGCGCGGGAGCAGCGCGCAGATGTCCGTGACCGCCTGCGGACGTTGCTCGACGAGCGCGGGACGTGAGCCGTCGGGGGTTGCCGCTCGCTTTCGTGCTGGCGGCTGCAACCTTCGATCCCCTGACCTCACCGTCGCTCTCGAAAGGGGGAGCGGTGTTTCTGGTCGCGCTTGCGGGCGCCGCGCTTTCGCTCTGGGCCGGTCGCATCGAGGCACAGGTTCTTGGTTTTACGGCGCTGCTTGGATGGCTCGGAGCCTCGCTTTTTTGGTCCGCGCATCCGAACCCGGTCGCCCTCGTACCGTGGCTTACGCTGCCGCTCGTCGTCCTCGCGGGCGCGGGGCGCACGGCGGAAGCGCGCCATGAGCATGCGCGCACGTTCGCGTCGGCAACGCTTCTTTTTACGGGCGTCTTGGCGCTCGGGCAATGGCTCACGAAGCGACCCGTGGACGGCGGTCACGGGAACTCGAACGCGCTCGGTCTCGTGGTGGCCGTCTGCCTTCCGCTTAGCCTTGATTGGGCGACCTCGCGCTTTCGTGCGCCTGGCACGAGCGGGCGCGTCAAGCAGGCCGAGCGGGCGCTCATCGTCCTCGGTCTTGGGGTTGCGGCGTTTGCTCTCTTTCAGAGCCAGTCACGCACCGCTTGGGTTGCACTCTCGGTGGTGGTGATCGCGCACACCCGAGGAAAATACCGACTTTTACTCGCTCCTTTGGCCATCCTCTTGGGCTACGCGTTCGTCCGCGGTGACCTCGCGAACGCCGCGGGTGGCCGCCTATTCATCGCCCGTGTCGGTCTCCGCGCGGCGGTTGACGCGGCCCCACTCGGCGTGGGAGTCGGCGCGTTTCCATTTGCATTTTTGGAGGCTCAGGCTCGGCTCTTGGAGCCCGTTGGGGCCGTCCAAGCGTCACGACTCTTTCTGAATGCGGTGATGCCTCATGGCGATTGGCTCGGGCTTCTCGTCACGGGTGGCGTCGTGGGCCTGGGCCTCGGGGTTTGGGTCGCGTTCGCTTGTGCTCGGCGGGTCCGTGGGGCAACCGCAGAGACCGCCACCTTGCTCTGCGTTGCCGTGGCTGCGCTTGGCGACGACGTCCTGGTCTTGCCAGCCGTCGGTGTGTGCGTTGGCCTCGTGGTCACAGGCGGGCTCATGGAACCCTCGAGGCCTGCCGACATAGCGCCTTCTGGAAAGCCCGGTTCTATCGGGGCGTTTTTCTCGCGCAGCTTGCTCGTCGCGCTCGTCGTCGGAGCGGCCGCCGTCGGACCGTTTCTCGTACGCCGTTATGCTTCGCAGCGTGCGGTGCATACAGCCGAACGCGCTACCGACGATCCGGAGACTCACCGGCGCGACCTTGCGCGTGCTCGCAGGCTCGATCCGAGTGACGGCGAGGCCGCTTTTCTTTCGGGCACGGCGCGACTCGAAGAGGGCGAGCTGCTTTCGGCGCTCGAAGAGCTGAAAGCATCCGAGCTCCACTTCGCCAACGTCGGTACGCGCATCGCTATCGGAAACGCGGAACTCTTGCTCGGGCATCATCGTGCAGCCGTCGACGCTTACCGTGAGGCCGCCCGTCTCGATCCCGGCTCTTTTCGCGCCCACGCGAACCTTGTCGAGGCACTCCGTTTGCTCGGGCGTTTGGATGCAGCGGAGGCGGAACTCGCGCTCGCGCGTTCGCTAAAGCCGCATCACTCAAAGCTCGAACGAATGGCAGTGCAGCTGGCCCGTGCGCGGATGGACGCGGCGAGTACGGAGCCCCCCTCGACGCTTCCGTGAACATCGTTCACTTGCCATCGCCTGAGTCGGTCTTATGGTGCCAGCCACGAGACGGGGAACGACTCGATGAGCACCTCGGCTTCGCAGCACGGAACGAAGCGCGCTTCCGTGGCGACCTCGGCGATGAAGCTCGACGCCTGAAAGTGTCGGACCACGACGAGCGCATTGGCGTATTTTTGCCCAAGCCACAGGGCGGTCTTGAGGTTTGCCTTGTCGTCGCTCGATGCGAGCACGAACACCGGCGCTTCGGCACTCTGTCCGATCCGCTCTTCGAGGGTGGCCCACAGCGCAGGATCACGCAAATCGCCGAGGATCGACGACCGTTCGTAGTCTGGCGCGTAACCCACCCGTGCGCCGAAAGCGTTGGCTTTTCGCTGGATCTCCAGGTCGACCAGAATCACTCGCTCAAAACGTCCGAGTGCGTGCCGCTGCAGCGCGTCGAGCACCGTCTGGCCGAAGCGTCCAAACCCGGCGATGACGACGGTGTCTTGCGAGCCCGTCGCCTCGAAGTGGGGGCCGAGTGTGCGGGCCACCAGACGCTCGGCGGCGAGTTGGTGGGTGTTGAAGACTTCGCAGGCCAGAGCGAGGGAGGTGGTGGTGACAGCGTGCCGGAGCTGAAGATCGCTCAGGTGCACGATGAGACGCCCAGCGAGCGAAGGCGCGAGTGCCAGGATTTGGCTCGCGGCGTTGAGATTGGCGAGGTCATCGTCGGTCAAGAGCACCACGCGCTCGGCGGTATCGAGTTGCAGCAGTTCGAGGAGCGCCCGACTCGCGATATTCCCACTGAGAACGTACGCTCCGTACACCTCTCGCGCCTCTTTGATCGAGGGGCTGTCGCTCTCAAGCTCCACGATGAGCACGGGACGTAGGGGATGAATCTCTCGCAAGCGCTTCAGATAGTGGAGCGTCAGCTTGCCGCAGCCCGCGATGACGAAGTGATGTTTCATTCGCCGGAGCGCCCACCTTTGCGGGTTGATCGCTTGAAGAATGCCGTCGATCAATGCCCCGGCGGTGATCGTCGGAGCGAGCACAAACGCTACCCATAAAGCTCGGCGCCAGAAAGCCGGACCCCCCTCGGGCAATCCGAGGTCGAGCCCGCCGAGAACGAACAAGCCGACGGCGTAGTAGGCACGGACGAACCAGGCCGCACTCGGGATCCCGGCGCGCTGACTCGTCTCGGCGCCAAACGAAAATGCCAGAAACGCAAGGAGCCAGACAAGTCCGACGACCACGCTTCGCCAACGGATCCAGCGCCATACCGGAACGACCTTGGATAGAACGACGTGAGGGTCCAACATCACAAAAACGGCTCGGTCAGCCCACGAAGACAGCGGGAAATGCGTCGTAGGTGGCCTCGACCGCTTCGCAGATGAACCCAAATTCATCCTCGTCGATCCCAAAAGCAACCGATAGCTCGCGAAGCTTCGTGCGTTCCTGTTCGGTCACCTCGCCATCGACTCCTGCGATAATGACCGCTTGAGCGAGGGCGAACCGGCGCTCGATGTCGTCATCGAATTCGGCCACAATCTCCTGAAGGGTGGCGGGCGCGCGGCGCAGCGATTCGCAGAGGGACTTTCGCCGTTCCTCGGGGATCGCGAGCGCGCTCATGACGGTCTGCAGCATCGCGCGTTCTTCGTCGCTGATGCGCTGGTCCGCCCAGGCGATGAAGCCGAGCACTTTGACGAGCCCAAGTTGATGGTCACTCACAGAAGTGAATGAATCGTACACCAAACGGCACGGATAAACCCGTATCGAGCGTCCGCACGCGCTCAGTTGATTGGCGGCGGGACATAGATAGGTTCGACGTCGGCGCCGCCCGAGTACGCATACGAGCCGACCGGCCCGTAGCCGTACACCGTGAGCCCGAACGGGCCGCTCCCGTGAACGCGATGCACGCCTTCGCCAAGGTCGCAAACGAGGGACTCGAAGTTCACGCCCTCGAGCGAGCCCGCAGGCGTGAGCAAGCAGCCGGAGAGCGGCTCCCCATCGAGCGTGTACGTCCCACCAGCAGCGGCCCCAATCACGCAGTAGTTCTTCGTCCACGAGGCAGGCACGAGAAACAAGTAGGTGTCGCGGTATTGCTCAATCGGCGGAAAGATCGTGAGCGCCGGATCCCCCGTGTAGCTCGTCGTGTAGCCGGCACTGACCAAGATTTGGGCGACCGTGATGGGGGCGGACGACTCGACCAGCACATCCTCGTAGACGGCGACCGCTCTCGACTCGCCGGGGCTCAGCGTGAAGGAGTCGAAGGGTGGTGCCAAGGTGGTCTTCACGGTGGCGTTTTCGGCAACCCCGAGAAATCGCAACTCATCCGGCTCTTTGTAGCCGCCCGAGGAACGCAGCGGGCTGCGTGTGAGAACGAACCGCTTCCCGAGCGAGGTCACTGGAAACAGCTGTTCTTCGAGGTGGTCGGTGCAACAGTTCGAGTCGCCGAAATTCGGCGGCTTCGGCGGATCGGTCAGGGCCGGTCCGATCCCGCGCTCGAGACTCGTGAACACCGCGACGGGCTTGTCCGACGAAACGACGGTTCCGGTGAGATCCCCCGGGATCCCGTTCGACGCGACGTTCAGCACCTCGAAGGCGTTCAAAGTGACGGTCGCCGACTCGCCGGCCTTCAGCGCCTTCCGACTCTTACCGTCACCTACCGTGGTCGAGGTGGGCGTGACGGTGACCGTGGTGCCGTCGCTCGCTGCAACGACCGTGACATGCGATCGATCGGGGACGCCCGGAAGGGGGATCGGCGCGATTGGGTTTGCGGTCGGGTAGCCGATCACGCGGTACAGCGTGCCGAGACCGTTGGTCGGCAGCAGCAACGACGCGTCGTTCGAGTAGCTGTTGGTAAAGACGTTGAACTGGTACGCGACGAGGGGCGCGGTCGCCCGGATGCGAAACGCGTTCGCCGACAGCCAGGTTCCCGGAGGCTCGGGTGGCGGTTGCTTGGAGGCGTCGAGCCCGTTCACCTCGGCCTGCGGTAAATTCAAAGAGAGAAGCTGCCCCGGTCCCACGGTGACCTCCGTGACGACGCTGAGCTTGGCCGGCTCGCCGAAGGCGGCGTCGTTGCGCTCGATGGTCACTTTCGCGGGAGACTCGCTCGCGTTCGAGAGGGCGATGCCCCATGGCTCGTTCGCGGCGGAAGTGAAACCGTGTTCATTCGGCAAGTCGACCGCCCAGAACTCGCACCCGAGGTTCGATGGCGCATCCTTCGTCACGGCGCATGCGTCCTGGCATGACCCTTCGCTGCACACCTCGGCGGCGGCGCTGTCGCAGTCCTTCACCTTCGCGCCAGGGCTGCCGGCGACGCACTCGTGAACAGCGTTTCCCGAGCAAATTGTCGCGTTTACGCACGCTCCTTGGCCGCCCGCTCCAACCGCGATGCTCGCGCCCGCGCCGCCGACGCCGGGGCCCGCTGCGCCCGCGCTCTTCTGCGTCGTGCCGGCCGAGCACGCCCCGAATAAGCTAAGCGTGTAGGTGAGCCCGAGTAGGCGACGAATCCAGTGACGAGGGAGAGCCATCGCGACAGAATAGCCCACCCGAGGGCGCGGCTCCCAGTGGTCAGGCGGGAAAAGTTGCGGCGTCGTCAAGTCGGCGCTTGGCCGCTTCGAGCTTCCGGGCGAGGCGTTCGCATCGCTGGACGTCGGTCTAGCTGCCTTGTGCGTGACCCATCTGCCGCTAACCCACGCCCATGCGGCGCTTGTTCATGAGCTTCCGTCTCTTCATAAGGACCCGTTCGACCGCCTTCTGATCGCGCAGGCGCTCGCTGAGGGGCTCGTCGTGGTCACGTCTGACGCGATCATTCCCAACTACCCCGGCGTCACGGCGATCTGGGGGTAAGTCACGGGACTTTGGCCAAAAGCTCGGCACGCCGAAGGGGGCATCGTCGCGCTCGATGGTCACTCGCGCCAGAGCTTCCGGCACATGCGCTGCTCGGCCGGCGCATGCGCCGCTCAGGGCTTCGGGAGACGAGCCTTGGCGAGCGCGCGGGCGAGCCCACCTTGCGGCTGGTGCGCCCTGAGTTCGGCCGTGATGCCGAGCCCGTCGCCGAGGTGCTGGGCTTCAATGTCCACGCCAAAGTCGCCATCGACGGCCGAGACGGCAATCGCGTGGAGCGAGTCTGCCGAAGGGACAGATGCTGTTCGCGTTCACCCGGGCGTAGCCCCGCCGTCCGAGGGGATGATCCATGGCGTGCCCATCGGCTGACGCCGTTGCACCGATCTGTTTGTATTCGGCCGTCGCGTCTCCACATGCCGCCGCCGCTCGATCGGTTGCTCGGGTTCGGTGGAATTTGCAACACCGTCACCGGTTCGCGACCCGTGCCCGGCCTCGCCCGACCTCCTCGAAAGCTCCGCCGCCGAGAAATGAGCAGGTGGACTTCCTTGCCCGCCGGGAACAACCAGGTGATCCTGCACGTGCACGTGCCATGCTGAATGCTCCGCAAAGGCCATTGTCGTCTCGACTTGCCACGTTCGGTGTCGCGTATGTCCACCTCTCGTTGCTGCTCGCCGTCGCGTGCGGCCACACGACCCCCTCCGAACTGCCCGACGCGCCGGCCGGTGACGGCTTCACGTTCGTCGGTGAGGCTGCGGCCCCCTGTCCGCTGTCGCCGAGCCAGTGCCAGAACGACTGGCCGACGACCGGGACGATCACCCAGTGGACGTCGTCGGAGCGGTTCGGCGACCGCGTCCACGAGCGCACTGCCTGGCTGTATCGCCCCCCCGGCACCGGCGGGCAACCGCTCCCGCTGCTGATCGTGCTGCACGGCGGCAACGGCAACGGTGCGTCGATGTTCGCGCGGCGGTTCGACGAGCTCGCAGGCGGTCAGGGGGTCAGCTGGCGCCGAGCGACCACCACGTGCACGTTCTCGTACCCGGATGGCTTCGAGGACGCGAGCGGCAAACCGTGCCTTGGCGACGTCGTCTCGTACGCGGGCGCCGAGCCGTTCGCGTTGCTGTTCCCTGACGGTGTCGAGAGCTCGAGCACGAACATCCCGGGCGCGCGTCACTGGGAGGACGGGCGCACGCCCTCACCCGGCCAGCTCACCGACGACGCGGTCCGCGACGACGTCGGCTTTATCGCTCATCTTGTCGACCGAGCGATCACCCAGCCGGACAGCGTCGACGCTGAGCGCATCTACCTCGACGGCTGGTCCAACGGTGGCATGATGACGGCGCGCGTGCTCTGCGAGCGCGAGCAGCCCGGACGAAATCCACTGCGCGCAATCGCGGGCGCCGTGATCGGCATCGCCGGCATACCCGCTAACCTCTACGACGGCACCGCCGGTCGGATCACCTGCCCGCGCATAGGCACCACGCCGCCCGCAATGTACGTGCAGGTCGGGCGCGGGATCGCGACTCCGGACTGCGAGCCGTTTCCCTGCACGACGCCGAGCACCGATGGCGACGGCATCATGCCGTTCGGTGCGCCGGGCGAGCAACATCGCGTCGCGTCGCCGGACCGTGGGTTCGTGCAGTCGGTGCCGGACACGATCGCGCTGCTTCGCGGGTTGCTCGCAGCGGGGTACGGTGCCGACGCGTCTGCCGCCCAGACGATGATCGGCACGCACACGGTCCAGCGCACCACGACGTTCGGCGGTGACGCCGTCGAGCTGCGCGTACTCGTTACCGAGGGTGGTGCCCATCAGACCGCCGGGACGCGGGGCGAGTTCGCGAGCGAGCCGCGGCAGTGGCAGTTCCTCGCGGGCTTCCGTCGCAGCGCGACGGGCGTCGTGCGGCGCGCGGGCTCATCCGTCACCGGGACATACTGAGCGGAACCACTTCGCCACGTCACCTTCGCGCGGACTCTCGCCGTGAGCGCGCACGATTGCTCGCGCGCGATCCGACTACTTCCCGCGGTGCACGTCGCTGGTGAAGTTGCGTTTCACAATATTCGACCATTCCACCGCGAACGCCACGCGGTTGCCAAGCGCCACCTCGAGTACAGGCGCGCCGAGCCCTGCCACCTCGGGAACCTGCCTTGCTCGGTTTATTCTCTCACTCAGTGTACAATAAACTCATGAGCCACAAGCACTTGCAATGCGCGTTGGCCGTTACGGTAGTTTTGGTGGCGGCTGGTTGCAGTTTCATATTCGAGGCCTTGGATCCGCGAGGTCCGGTTGTGGCTAAGGCAGAGTTGACTCAGCCCGGAACAGCGGAAACGCGATTTATCCACCAAAGCGGGGCAGGCTACATTCTTTGGGCAACTCTGAGCGGCAAGCACCGTTCAAACCACGGTCGTGCGAGTTCGACCATGCCGATCATCTACGACGTCGACGTGGTGGAGCCGGGCAAACCCGTTGTTCGAATTTCGTGCGACGCGCGAAGTACGACCATGGCCGTTTGCGGATCCCAGACCAACCTTTTTGGCGAGCTGGACGCTGAGTGCGAAGTGAAGCTTCCGTGTACTCTCCCCCCGCTCGGTTCAAGCGAGGTGGTGCTGCGCGTAGCGGGTCGCGCCGCGGAGCCCGCCCGAATCCTACTCATCCGCGACATGTCTGTGGTGGTGCGCGAGGAGAAAAAGTAACAGACGCCCGCTGCACTTCAGCCAGAAACACGGTGATGAGTTCGTTGAGCGCTGGGGTGGTTCGTTCGGCCAAAAGCTCGGCTCGCCGAAGGGGGCATCGCGCGCTCGATGGTCACTCGCGCCAGAGCTTCCGGCGCCGCCTTCATAAACAGCGTTTCCCGAGCAAATTGTCGCGTTTACGCACGCGTCATGGCCAGGGAGGGTGGCTCCTCGAGGTCAACGCTGCTTTCACTTCGAGTGGCGCTTTGGCCCGTGCTGCGTCGCGCCAAAAGGCTTCGTTCACGCCGGAAGAAACGTGGGATCACCCGGGCTTTGCGAGGCTCGGAGCGGAGCTCGCGCCGCGATCTTCGGTCGGTCGCGGTCGGACGCGGGAAGGCATCAGCCCTTTTGTCGGGACCGTGTAGACGGGCTCTTCTTGCAGGCCCTCGCGTGCGAGGAGCGCGTTTGCAGCGAGGAGGCCCGAGGTGGCGGCAGCTTCCATCAACATCGCCGGGCAGGGCAGCTTCACCCAGTCACCGGCGAGGACGAGACCGTCGGCCTCGGTCACGGTGCCGGGCCTTCGGGCGTAGAGTCCGCAGTGAAACGCCGTGAAATCGTCCTTCAATTGAAAGGCCTCATGCACCATGGTGGCGCCTGAGAGCTCTGGAAAATAGCGCTCCAGCTCCGCTCGGAAAGCAGCCTTCACCGCGCTCTCATCCGCCAGTTCGTCGGGCACGGCGTAGGAATGCAACTCCACCACCGAGCCGTGATGGCGAGCCGCCCAAGCGCGCGCCTGCGGTGTAATCCGGTGGTACATCGACACCGAGTCGAGCAACCGATAGCGCTCGGTGTTCACGAACACGGGCACGTCATCCCGAACGGGCCGGTCGAGCCAGAGCCGCCACACCGAATAGCGCTGCGACGATTTGACGGCGGCGAGCGCTTGCGACAGCGAAGGGTGCTTTTGAGCGAGGAGGGGCGAGCTTTCGATCACGCGCCGTACCCCCGATACGTCCGCGGCGAGCACGAGCGCGTCGAAGCGTGTGCCATCCACCTCGAAGCCCGTGCGGAGCGGGGCTATGGCGTTCACTCCACGGTCGAGCTCGACATGCACGCCGAGCCCTTGCATGTGCGCACGCCATGGGCCGAGGATCGCGGTCTCGTGATGCTCGACGGGGTAGTCGTAGAGAAGCCCGGAGTCGTTCGATAAGTAATAGAAGTGGAAGCTCTTCACGAGCTCCGCGAGGGAGATGCGGTCGTGTTCGCTGAAGAACGCTCGGGCAAACGTGTTGAACACGATTTGGAGCTTCGGCGGCAGCTGCGCCTCTTCGGCGAACGCGCCGAAGGGGACGTCGTCGTAGAGCTCAAACGTCTTCTCGGGGTGGTACTCGAGAAAGACCCCCATCTCGTCGCGCGCTCGCGTGAAAAGGATCTCGCCGAGGCGAAAGAGTCCCTTCCGCTGCAGATCGAGGAGGTTCAAAAGCGGCGTCCGAACTCGATCGTCGAAGGAGAGCCGTTCGTGGCTGTGAGTGACGATCAAATAGTCATCGATGGCGGCGAAGTTCTTCCGAACGCCAATCTTTTTTAGGAGCCCGTCGAGATTGTAATAATGCCGAAAAAAGGCATGAAATCCGTGCTCGACCTCGAGTTCTTCACCGCTCTCCTGTCGCTCCGTCCAGGCTCCGAGTTTGCCCCCGAGGTAGGGGTTCTTGTCTCGTAGCGTGACCTCGAAACCACGCTCCGCGAGCGTCGTGGCGGCGCTCATTCCCGCGATGCCCGCTCCCACGACGAGGACCGACCTCGGGACGTCGAGCTTGCGCGGAGCCAGGGCGTTTTGGTGGTCGATGCGCTGGCGATAACCGCCGAGCCGCCGCTCGATGGCTGGTGCCAAGCAGGCCGAGAGGGCCGAGTCATGGCGCGCGGGCAGCCCCCTTCGTGCGCCGCCCCTTTGAACCCCGAGGAGCAGCCGAAGGCCCGCCGCGCCCAACAAGAGCGCGCCGAATACCAGCGCGGGATTCACTCTGGATCCAGCGTTGCCGCAACGGCAGTCGAGCAGCTTGCGCTCGCATCGAGGCGCACGAGCCGAAAGTGGCTGCGCGCGAGCTCCGGCGCCGCAGCGGGTGGCGAGCTCAGCATCGATGAGGTCGCCTCCAGCACCACCTGCTCGTTGCCAAAGCGGAGCGCCCCTTCGATGCGATCGCTCGTGACCCGTTTCGCCACGAGCTCGGTCCAGGTCCGTTGAACGACGCGAATGTCGCCGTTCACGATGCCACGAACGTTGACCGTCACGCCGGGGTGGCCATCCTCGTCCTGATCGTAGATCCGCGGGTC
The DNA here is from genome assembly GCA_947502375.1 of Polyangiaceae bacterium. Taxonomy (GTDB): domain Bacteria; phylum Myxococcota_A; class Polyangia; order Polyangiales; family Polyangiaceae; genus SYFR01. Next base: position 134 of record CANMZR010000043.1, on the reverse strand, counting down.
GCTGATGACGCTCGGTAACGGGTCGGTTTCGAGCTGCTCGAGCTTCGCACCGAGAACAATCGTCTGCCGGGCCTGGGTGAACGTCATCACGCCATCTTTTTCGATGAGCCGGCCGTTCACCCGCGGCGGTGGCA
>CANMZR010000042.1 GCA_947502375.1 Polyangiaceae bacterium | reverse complement strand
CATCGGGAGCCGCACGCGTCGAGCGCCTGACGTTTGGTAGCGGCAGCGATCGGGCGCCCCGCTTCTCGCCGGACGGACGCTGGCTCGCGTTTCTTTCGGGCCGCGGTGGGCAAGGGCTCGACCTTTACGTCGCCCGCTGGGTCAACTGAGAGCTGGTCAACTGAGCGCTGGTCAACTGAGAAAAGGCGAGCGCCCAACGTGCGGGCTATTCGTGAGCAACCGCCGGCACCGAGGGCGTCGCTGGCCCTAACTTGTAGGTCAAGCCAAGGCCGAGCACGTCACCGCTCATCGAATAATGCCCGCCGTTCACGTAGTGCGGCGCCGCATTGGCCTGCACCGGAACGAGCAGCGGGCTTCTGGCATCACGCGGATCGACATCGGTATCGGCCATAAAAATGTGCGCGTAAACGATATCGCAACGAAAGCGGCCCGCGTGCACACCGATGCCCCCACTCAACGTGGCCTTGGGAGCATCCACCGTGAGCACACTCAACGACTCGGGTGGCACCGCGCTCGACTCGAGGCTCGCTCCCGCTCGAAAGTCGAGCCTCAACCCACCCACGCGGGCAAGGTATTCCCCGCCGAGCCGCAGCGAAGCCGAGTTCTGGAAACTGCGGTCGATGCGTTGCTCCGGGAACCGATACGGGTCGGGAAAGCCGACGACGTTTCGCAACTGGATGTCTTTCGGGGTGACCGTAATCGCGTCCATCATGGACCAGCCTTGCATCCCCACCGCAAGCTCGAGCGCCAGCTCCGCAATGGGGCGGTACTGCACCCCAAGCGAGCCCAACCAGGGCAAATCGAACGCAATCGACGCCGCGGTTCCTTCTTGAACCGCGGTATCAAAAGCGGGAGTCGAGGGTAACCGCGCCTTCACGGTGGCCGGAGCGCGGACAAAAATCGGCAGGTGAAACGACGCGCCAAGTGTCCACTTCGGCGAGGCCACAAACTTCGCCCCGAGTGTTCCGGTGGGGGCCACAATCGGGCTCGCGGAAAGCTGCGTAAGGGTGTCCCACTCGGGTTGTTCTTGCGCGCAGAGGAAGCGGTCGGGAACGCACGTCGAGAACATCGTCGTCGCGGCGAACTTGCCGACGAGAAACTCGAGTCCTGCGCCGAGCCGCCACTTTTCGCTCGGCTTCCAGCCCGCCCAGGCACCGACGACCGCGAGTGCGGACCCCTCGAGCGTGATGAGCGAGTACCGTTGCGGTGACGGCAGCCCGGCCAGCGTCGCCGGGTAGCTCATGAGCGTTGCCGAAGGGGCAAACGCACCGACCGCCAGCACCAACTCAGGTCGAAGGCGAAAGCTTACGGCGAACGTCGGCAACGGCACGACAGCGCTGGTTCCAGTCACCGTCGGGTACACCCGCTCCCTGCCACCCACGACCTCGCCGGTATTCGGGTCCCGCGCCTCCAACCAAGCGCGCCGCGTGTAATCGTTCCCGAGCCGTACCCAGCTCGCATCGAAAAGCACTTGTTCGCCCGCGTCGAAAACGCCTGCAGGATTGTAAGCGACAGCTCCAAGGTCGTCCGCGCCAGCAACGAATGCTCCGCCGCGTCCGAGCGGCCGCACGCCGCGCTCACCGAAAAAGAGCCCCCCGGCGAAGGCCGGGGCCACGCTCGTCACGATGGCGAGGCCCACGAGCGGCACGAGACTGCGAAGAAACCGACAAGACAACATGGATGGTTATGGCGCGCGGTGCTGCACGATTGCGTAAAGCTGAGCAAATCCACGGGTGGAACTCGTCAGGAACTCGCGCATGGTCCGCATCACATAAGCGATGTCCTCCGCCCCGAGCGGGGTCGTCTCGCGCCCGTCGTAGCGATTCACATCCGCCACGGTCTCGAGAATGACCGCGAGCGGCGCTCGGCCCGCCCCGGCATCCGTCGGGGTTACCAAAAGCGGCAGCACGAACGAAAGCACATGGTCGGGATCGATCGAGTCACTCGTGGTCGCGTCGAGCACGAGCAACGCGCGGTCGGCGAAACCTGGGCCTTTGGACGAAGCTTTGGGTCGCAACACGGCAGAGGCGGCCTGGACCACCGGTGCCCACTCGCTGTCGCTACGCGCGAGCTGAAGGCCATCGGCGAGCGACGCGAGCAGCCGCTCCCGCGCCATCGGATCCGTCTTTCCCGTGAGTGCCCAATTCGCGAAGCGCAGCACCTCGCGCCGCGCCGTTTCGTTCTGATTCACGGCATCCGCGGCATCGATGGCGCCGGCAAAAAGCGGCCCTGAAAAGAACTCGGTGGCGTGAGTCGACAGCTCCCGTCGTCCCCAATCGCATTGGCCGGTGGACTCACGCGAAGGACAGTGCGCGTTCGTCTGTTCACGCGCCGTCCGCAATGCCGCCAACAACGCGCCGGGCACCGCACGATTCGCAAACCGAGCGGAGCTTCCCGAGCCTTCCACGGCGAGGAATTGATCGACCACAAGCGAGCGCCCACGCTTCCACTTCGCCATGCGAAGAGCCGCATCCGGCAAGGTAGACTTCAGAAAGCGCTCATCGATTCCGTGCAAGGCATCCGCAAGGATCGAGAAGATGGTCACCCGCGCTTGAGGCGTGCCGTCCACCCAGGTCGTTTTGGTCTTGCCGTCGCGCGCCACCATGCCGACCTCTTGGGCATACTTTTGGCTGAACAGCATCTTCACGAGCCGCTCGACGATCGCCGTACCGTTCACTTTGCTGCCCGCTTTGGGTCCGCGCTTCACCACGATGTCCACCGCGGCGGCCACCTGCGCAAAATCGTGCAGTGCCGGGATAACGTCGGTGAGAAGCGCCTCCGCGAGAATGGGTTCGTAGTGGTTCGCACCAGCGCCAGAGCAGTAGGCCGCGTCGCTCGAAGACAGCGTGTGGTCACAATACGTTCCGTGACTCTTATCCGGCCAATGCCGCCAGAGCGCATCGAGCACCCCGAGAAAGAGCTTTTCGCCGTCGTAGTTGGCGGCGTCGCAGCTGGTCACCGATGCATTGCAGCCGACGGTCGCGAACGCCTGAACGAACGGCGCGAGGTAGCTCTGGAACCCGAGGCGCTCCCAACCAAAAATGGTCCCGTAGTCGCGCATCCGCAGCACGTCACCGGACTTCGATGCCTGGCACACGGGGACACCATTCCCATTGGTCGGGCAGAGCGGACTGCTCACCGGTTCAATCGCGTGACCCACGAACTGGGCCACGTCCGTGTCGGCATTTTTGGCGTCGTAGTCCGCAAGTTTTCCGTAGCGGTCACTGTTTGCCCCAAAGAAAAGCAGCCTATTTAGCGCAACAGGCGACGGGTGAAGCGTCATCCCGGTGATCCCCGAAGAGCCTTCGAGCAACTTGTCCACCGACGCATACGAGCCGACAAAACTCAGGAGCGCGTTCACGTCGGTCGCGACGACGGCAAGTTCCGCACGCTTCGGATGCGTCGGCGCGAGCAGCGCATCCAAATAAAAAGCGCCGATGTTCGGGAACACGAAGAGCTTGCACTCAGCGTACGTGCTCGTGATCGGCCAATCCGCGAGCGGTGTGTGCAGCTTCGCTCCCGGCTTGTTGCAAGCTTTCACGCTGGCCGCATCATGGATGAGCTGGAGCGAACGCTCGAGCATGGAGCGATTCTCACCGGTGATCGAGGCGTTTCGGTCCACCGGATGGTGCGGATTTGCTAGCGACTTTCCATTGTCCGTGAGGTTGAGAGCGACGCCGTTGATGTCCGCGGGGTCGTACCGGTACTGATCGCGCATCGACGCAAACACGCTGAGTGTCTCACCGAGGTGCTGGGCCGTCGGGTCCGAAATTTTCGAACTTTGCGGAGCCGAACTTACGAGCACGTTGCTCGCGAGCCCCTTCGTCAGGGCCGCTACGAGCCCGGGGCGGTCCGCCATTTGACCCACGAGTGCTGCGACCTCGTCCCAGATCGGCGTGGCGTACGGCAACTCCGCCTTTGGCTCCTGACCCATGGCCGCGAGCGCATCGTGAGCATCGGCTATCGACTTCACGCGAAGCCCGGCGTCAACGAGCCGCGCTACCACCGCCTCGTGGTCACGCACGAGCGTCTCTATGGCGAGCAGCACGGCATCGCTCTCGGAGTCTGCTAGCACCTGACCGAGCCCATGCACGAGCTCCGGCAACGGCGCCGTCTCCGCGACGAAACGCTGATAGGCCGTGCACGGAATGGTCTTTGACGGGCACGCTTGAGCAGCGGGAAGCATAAGCTCGGCTTCGTGGTCGTAAAGTGCGGCTTGCCGTTCGCCAGCGACGACCGGGAGTCCGCCAAGCAGGTACATCATGGCTTCATGTTCGGTTGCGAAAGCGTCCGGTGCCCCGCCCGCATAGGCGGTCGAATCCATGAGCTCGGCGAGGTCGCGGGACAGTGGCTCCAAGAGCGTCCGCGATACGTCCAAGTACTCGTAGAGTGCCGGGGTCGGGCGCCCGGCCGAATCCACCGGCCCATGGGGCTCTGCGAAGATCGCAAATGGCGGATCGATAGCCAGCGGCTGGCCCTCGGAGTCCACGAAGCGACCGCGCGCATCGACGTCGGCATAGCCATCGGAATTCGCGTCGGCGAACGGGGACGGAACCGTCCCGACCTGCCCTGCAATGGCGCCCTTTGGAAGTGCAAACCCGCGCGGATCACGCCGGACGATAAAATGCGGCTCAGCGCCCTCGGTCGTGTAGCCGTCCGATTCATCGAGGAGCACTCGGTGCACGAGCTCGCTCGTGGCTCGCGGACGGTTCGGCGTGAGGTCCTCGGAGACGCTGAACGGGCTCTCTTTGCAGAGCGTGCACTCGGCCGTTGCGAGTTCCGCTTCGCCCGCCGTAAGCAAACTTTGGAAAGCAGGACCTCCGGTCGTGGCGGGTGCCAACGCGCCCACCGCGGCACCCGTGAGCTTCGCCAACTTCGGGTACGTAAAGAGGGTCGCGAGTGCCCCGAAACCCACCGAGTCCGGGTGATAACCGCGCCTCCCCGAAGCGCGCGCGAGTGCCGCGCGTGCCGGCTCATTGACCTCGAGATCGCCGAGCACTGCCCCGAGCGCCGCCGTGGCCGCCGGCATCAGCGGCGCACCCCCAGGCTCGAATGGATTGCCGTCGTAGAGGCTGGTCAAGGCCTCGGTAAAACGAAGCAACGCCGCATGCAGCTGCACGGTCGCTTGCGGATCGCTCGAGCTTCGATCCGGAATGCTGGTCACTGGAAACGCACCGTTGAACGCGCGAATCAGCTCGCTGCGATGCCGCACGAGTGCATCGAATTTGGCGATGGCGAGTTCGCGCGCTTTGGCTGCCTTCGTCCCTGCGAACGCCGGCAACATCGAGGTGTCGAGCACGTCGGCGTAAGCGCCACTCGCCCCGAGATGGCACACCCCGTGAAACGCTGCGCCCTCTAAATCCTCGCTAAAAACGCTCGCGCCTAGCCGATCGCACAGCACGGAATAAACGTCATCACCGAGCGTGCCACGCGACAGAGGGCGCTCGGTGTTGATGCTCGTGCAGCCCTGCACCACCACAAAAGCGGCGGTTCCAAGCGAGCGAAGCGCCAATCGCCGATAGCTCCCCATGCTGAATCGGCTACGCACCGCTGACAGAATACGAGAGCGTGGCCCAAATGTCATCGGCCCTCGCGTGCGCACCTTGGCACCCGCGCCTTCGAGCCGCGACGCCGCCACCGGTCTTTGACCGTTCACAACGGTCCGAAACCCCACCACCAGATGGCCACGAAACGACCCGCGTTTCGCCTTCGCCAAACGAAACTACCCGCGTTTCGCCTTCGCCAAAAGGCGGGCACGCAAACGCGCCGCGTACCCCAACTTGTTCTCCTGATGCGTGCGGGACAAGGCGAGCGCGTCGGCCGGAACGTCCTTGGTTACCGTCGTACCCGTCGCGACATACGCGCCCTCACCGACGGTGACGGGGGCGACGAGCTGCGAGTCACTACCGATGAACGCCCGCGGGCCGATCGTTGTTTTGTGCTTTTGAAAGCCATCGTAATTGCAAAAAATCGTGCCGGCGCCGACGTTGGCGCCTTCGCCTATCTCGCCGTCACCGAGGTACGCGAGGTGGTTCGCCTTCGCGCCCCGGTGCAACACGGTGTTCTTCGTTTCAACGAAATTGCCTACGTGCGCTTCGGGCCCGATCGCAGTGTCGGGTCGCACGTGACTGAACGGACCCACCCGCGCAGCCTCACCCAGGGTCGAGCGAGAGCACACCGAGTAGGGCAAGAGCTTCGCGCCGGCGCCGACCAGGACATCCTCGAGAACACACCCCACGTCAATGAAGGCACGCGCGCCAATGTGGGTCTTGCCCCGCAACACCACGCCATGTTCCAAGGTGGCATCGCACTCGAGCACCACGCCGGCGTCGATCTTGACGCCGCTTCGAATGGTCACGCCCTCGCGGCGCCAGCGGTCCGCAATCCGCACGTGCATGGCCTCTTCAGCTGCGGCAAGCTGGGCGCGGTCATTGACCCCGGCCAGCGTTTCCGAAGGCGCAGCGACCCCGCGGACCTCCGAAACCTTGGCCGCGGCCGTGACGATATCCGTGAGATAAAGCTCCCCTTGCTCGTTGTTTGGCGAGAGGTTTGCGAGCGCACCGCGGAGAAAATCGAGCCGGCTGCAGAAGACGCCAGGGTTGATCTCCTCGTTTCGACGTTCCTCTTCGGTGGCGTCTCGGTGCTCGCGAATGCCGATGATGCGCCCAGCCTCTCGAAGCACACGGCCGTAGCCGGTGGGGTCAGCCACGCGGCAGGTGAGCATCGCGAGTTCGAGGTTCCCCACGTCACGCGCGCTGACGAGAGCCCTCAAATCCAGGGCGCGCAGAAGCGGCGTGTCGCCGCACAGGATCAAGACGGAGTGGGTCCCCGAGTTTAGCGCGGCGAGCGCACACTGAACGGCATGGCCCGTCCCTCGCTGCACGTCCTGGACAGCCGTTCGAACCCGCTCACCGAACGCCCGGGCAAGCTGTTCCGTGACGGCCTCGCGCTGATGGCCGACGACGACCACAGCCTCGTCCGCACCGGCCTCGAGCGCCGCTTCAACGACGAACTCGAGCAGCGGCTTGCCACACATGGGCTGCAGCGCTTTGGATAAACTACTTTTCATGCGGGTTCCCTGACCCGCTGCGAGGACGATTGCCGTGAGCTTGCTCATGCTCGGCGAACGATAGCGCGAAAGCCGCTATTCGGCGTCCGCGAACGGGAACCCACCCGCCGCTTCAAGCGGGAGCGACGTCGGCAAAAAGTGGCCCATCCGGTCGCGTTTCGCGGCCAGGTACGCCGCCGACCAGCGGCTGGTCGTGCAGACGAGTTCCCGACGCTCCACGTGCACGCCGAAACGACGCAAGGCTTCGAGTTTCAGCGGGTTGTTCGTGAGCAACTTCACGGAATCGATGCCGAGATGCTCGAGCATCGCGGCCGCCGGGCGGTAATTTCGGGTATCGTCCGGTAGCCCCAAAAGCCGATTCGCATCGACCGTATCGTGCCCGGCATTCTGAAGTTCGTAGGCGCGGAGTTTGTTGGCAAGACCGATGCCCCGCCCCTCTTGACGGAGGTACAAGACCACGCCGACGCCGGCCTCCGCTATCGCTTGTTGAGCCGCAACGAGCTGCTTTCGACAATCGCACTTGATGGAGCCAAACACCTCACTCGTGATGCATTCGGAATGGACGCGCACGAGGACGGCGTTGCCTCCTCGGAGCTCTCCCATGGTCAGCGCAACGTGGTCGGGCGAAAGCCCATTGGCCGCATTCGCAGCCGAATGCTCATCTTGCCAACGAAATACGCGCATCTCAAAGTCCCCGAACTCGGTCGGGATCTGCGCGCTTTCGAAAACCTGGAGTTGAGGCCGGATAAGACCGTGGGCAGCGGGCCCACTAGGGACGTGCATCTCGTGCTCCTTTTGCTGCGAGGACTGTGATGCCTGGCGCTGCACCGGTCAACCCCTCGCGTCACTTTTAGTCTATGCAAACACTATGCGAACTAGCAACGTGATGGTCCCTTCGCGCTACCGATTGAGGAGATTCAACACGAGCGCCGCCGCGTGATTGGCAGCCGACGCGACCGAGATACGCGCCGCCTCCAGAACCTGATTGCGAGCGCGATTCGCGGTCTCTTGGGCGTAGTCGGTGTCGCGGATCGCGCTGTTTGCCGAGAGCAGCGACGTGCGTCGATCAAGAGTGCTCTGCTGCGCTTCAGCCAATCGATTCAAGGTCGCCCCATTGTCGGCGCGCGCGGCATTCACGGCCGCCTGAGCGCCGTCGATCCCGTCGAGTGCGGCGAGCGCACTCGCCCCGTCCGAACCGGCGAGGGACAGCGAATCGAGACCGAGGCTGGTGCTGTCAACGCCGCCTGTTTTGATGGCGATCTGGTCGCTCGCGGAGGACCCAGTCCCGACCTGAATATTCACTTCTCCGGGGCTTCCGGAGAGGACCTTTTGGCCGTTGAATTCAGCCGAGCCGGACACCCGCCCGACCTCCTCCTTTAGCTGCTGAAACTCGGTGTCGAGAAAGCCCCTGTCGGTGGCGCTGAGGGCGCCATCCGCCGCCTGAATCGCAAGCTCACGCATCCGCAGAGTCAGCTCGCCAACGGAAGACAGCGCGCCTTCTCGCACGCTCGCCAAGCTCACACCGCCGGTCGAATTGCGTGACGCCACCGCGAGGCTGCGAGTCAGCGCCTCCAAGCTCTCGCTTATCGCGAAACCCGCCGGATCATCCGCGGAGCTGTTGAGCCGCCGACCGCTCGAGAGGCGTTGTTGGTTCTGTTGAATCGAAAAGGGACTTCCGGGTCCCTTTTCGCTGATTTTGTTGTACCCGTTACCATTCAAGCTGATGGGCATCGCTCGTTCTCCGGTTGTGCTGCAGGCGCCACGACGTAGCCGTTCCTTGGAACCGTCGTCGTGACAGCGTGCGCAACCGGGTAGGTGCGCGAGCCCTGGCCATCGTCATCAATGGCCGCCCTCGAAGAGGGTCGCGTGGCAGGGACAATGAAGGCACTGCGCCTTCATCGACATGGAACGGACCGACGCGAGAAACCTTTAGACAACGTGGCAACTTTTTCGACGAGCCACGCCGACGCTGCACGATGAAATCACGCCGGGGCGGCGCCAGCGTCTTGGCCAACTCAGCGGCACATGGCGGTCAACATCGTCGCTAGCACGTCCTCGCCGTCACGCCGGCTGCCCTTCAAGGCCAGGTCCGCCTCGGCCATCAGCATGAGCCAGCGTTCCAGAGTCCCGCGCGGCAAACGCGCGACGGTTCGCTCGATGTCCTGCGCCTTGAACGGTGCCACACCAGCGAGCCGCGCGGCCTCGGACGGGCCCTCGCCCGCGCGCCGTTGGGCCTCGTACTTCAACAGCTGCCGCACGCGCGAGCCTATCGCGCCGAGGAGCCGTGGCCCTTCGTCACGACTCGACGAGACGTCCGCGAGCGTTGCCAGCGTCTTTTTAAGATCCCGCGCCGCCATCGCATCGACGAGCGCCCACACGTCATCCAGGCGGACACGCGTGATGGTGGCCGCGAGCGCGTCCTCGTCGATTGGCATTCCTGGACCAACGTAAAGGGAGAGACGCTCGACGGCATCGGCGACCGTCGCCAACTCCGGTCCGCAGAGTTCCGCCAGGCTCTCGGCCGCACCCCCCCGCAACGGATGCCCAAGCGAACGCGCCGTCGCCACAATCCAGCGCGGCAGTTCGTGTCGGCGAAGCGGCTCGCACGACACGACGAAGTCCTCCTTTTTGGCAGCCCGCATCAACCGCCTCGAGCCGTTGATCTTCGGTCCGACGAGGAGCAGCAACGCGGAATCAACGGGGCTCGCCGCGTAGTCCGCAAGCACATCGAGTGGATGCGCGCGGGAGTCATCCTCGCGCTTGTCTTTGTCCCAGCGATCGACCCCTTGTACGATAAGGACGCGGCGGCGTGCCATCATCGGCATCGTGCGCGCATCGGCGACCACCGACTCCGCACTGGTTTCAGAAGCGTGAAGGCGCTGCAGGTTGAAGCCCGCCGTGCGCTCGACATCGGAAGCCCGCCGAAGTGCGGCGACCACCCGGTCGGCGAACCATTGCTCTTCGCCCACGATGACGTAGACCGGTCGCAGAACGCCATGGCCGGCGATGGCTGCTTCCGCCTCAGCAATGGCTTGTTCCGGCGTCATCGGAACGAAGGAGTTACCGCGAGCGCGCAGAGGGCGTCAAGCGCTGGTCCAAGGCCCGCCTCGCGACCATTCAGGCAAACCCACTACGGCGCCGTGCAACCCAGTGAAAACCCATCGCCAACGCGGCGAGAGCGGTCCAGCACCAAGCGGGCAACCAGGGCTGGACGCGCCGTTCCGCCACGACGCGGGTAGCGCTCGGCAGCGGCAGCGTTCGGATGGCCTCGGGCGTGACCGCGAGCCCGCCAGTGGCCTTCGCGATGGCAGCGAGCCGTGCGACATCCGGTCGCGGATCCGCCCACTCGTCACCGCCCACCTCGCACGCGAAATCGTGACGGCTCGGAGCGGAGCTCGCCTGGCGGGCGAGACGCACGGTGGCCGTGTAGCCTCCGGCCTCGAGCGTGCCGACGTCAACCGGCTGAGGGGCTTCGGCGTTGGAAAACGCGACGTGCACCTGTTTCGCTTTCGCCCCGCCGCCCATGCGTTCGATGGTGACTTCGGCCTCCGCGCCAGGTTCTGCGAACAGCGCCCGAAGTTGCAGGGTGGTCGGTAGTCCAGCGATGCAACCCCGCGGCAGCTCCACGACCGCGGGCTCAAACCGCGGGTCGCGCATCAACCAACCGAGCATGGCGTCCCAGAATGCACCATGAGCGCGCCCGCCGGACTCGGATGCGAAGGCCGAAAATTGCAAAAGATGCGAGCCGTCGACGGTCAGCGCGATGCTACGCCCACTGCCATACTCCCCGAGCGCGAGCACGGGCATCGGTGCCTCACTTTCGGTACGGCGTCGCGGATGCTCGAGCAAAACCGTCGAGCCTTCGCGAGCATCGCCGACCACGTTCGTTCCAGGCATTTCGGGCCAATGCTCACCGACGAGGCCCTTCAGCGGTTCAAAAACCGGGGCCCGGCGACCAGCTCGCGTCAGCTGCGGCACGAAGCCAACCGAGTCGACGGCTTGCTTATCTGAGATCCCGCGAAGGCCCACCGGTAAGACCTCCGCGAGCGCTGTTTGCGCGTAATTTCCGGACACAAACGCGTTCGGACCCCCAACCATGATGAGCCCGCCGCCTTGCCGAACGTAGTCCGCCAGACGCCGCAGGTGGATGCTCAATCCGTAAGGCTCAGCGTCAAAATCCTGCAGGACGACGGCGTCAAAACTCTGGAGGTGCTTCGTGAAGAGTTCGTCGACCGGAAACGGAATCAATGCCAGTTCCTCTTGCGCCGCCACGACGTCGTCGGTGCGGGTACGCAGGATGAAAAAGGCCACCACATCGACGGACGCGTCGCTCTTCAGCCAGGTGCGCAGCGAGCGAACATCGTACGTCGGTCGGCCCGCAACGTGGAGCAGCCTCACCCGATCACGGGCCACGTCGACGGTCACAAAACGACGGTTGTTTTCCGGAATCGAATCGCCATCAGGTGCGCTGAGAGCGACCTCGAGAATACGGCGTCCCGCCCGGTCGAGCGTGATAGCGAGCGGCACACTCCCGCGGCCCTCGACGACTTGTACGACGCCCGCAGCCCGTTCCACCGCGGGCTCCCCGAGATGCAGTTCCTTCACGCTGACTCGAACCTCGCCGCACGCGAGCCCGCCCGTGCACCCCACCTCCACTTCGAGACGCGCCGCCTGATGCGCGACGACCGCCCCTGCAAGGCGGACGCTTCGAATGGCCGCATCGCGAGGCTCCCGGCTCGTCAAGGAGACGGTGTGAATAGGCACCGAAAGTCCGCCCATCGCCGCGCGAAGAGGACCTTCAATGGCCTCGGCCGTAGGGCTGTCGAGGCGACCGTCGCTCACAACGACGAGCGCCTGTGGAAGCTCATCGGTGCCTTGCGCCAACGCCTCGAGCGCACGAGTTAGGTCCGAGCCGAGCATCGGCTGACGCAGCACGTCCTTGCCCTCGAGCGGCACCGGTGGCCCCCGTCCGAAGGCAAGTTGCGTTGAGCGAACTTGGGAAAAGTGCTCGCGCAGCGCAGCGAGCGCCCGGTTCTCCACCGCACGGCGTGCTTCAGCGCCGTCGGCTGGCAAGTCAATCGAGCGCGAGGCATCCGCAAGCACGACGAGCCGCGCCCCGACGCTGCTCGAGCGCTCAAAGACACGCACGGGACGCAGCACCGCGAGGAGCAAGAAGCCGAGCGCAAACACACCCGTCAACCCAACGAAGAAGGCATTTACAGATTTGCGCGGTCGACCGAGAATTTCTGCCACGAGCAGGAGCAAGCTCGCGCCGCCGAGGCCGAGGGCGACAAGGAGCCAAACCCGGGATAAATCGCCGGAAAAAGACCAACTCTCACTCATTCGCAGAGCTCCGCCGGACCACGGATCACGGCGACTCCGAACCGCGACGGCGCATCAAAAATGGCGCATGCACCTGGTCGTCTTTGTAGTTCGAGCAGAGCACGTACATCGCGATGTTGACGGCAAGACGAATAGCCTGCTCGCGCTGAGCGTCGCCACCGGGCGTAGCCTCAAATGGGTGCACACCACCGGCGTCGCGGGCAAGGGCACCCATCAAATCGTTCGGTGAAAAGATCACTTGGGTCACGCCGCCACGAACAATCGCTTGGAGCTTGGTTTCTTTCTGCACCCGCCCGGCGGCCGCCCGGAGCATATAAAACGACCGAAAAACAACATTGTCATCGCCGATTGCGATAGGCGAGGCATCGGGGAGCACCCGAACGAGTTGTTCCTTCGCACCGCTCAAAAAAGAGCCGTCGGAAGGCTCGAACTCGTCCACAAAAAGAATGCCGCCGAGCGCCAAGAAGCGTCGCAGCCCTTTTATTTCACGGGAGCTCAGCGGTTCAGGTGCCTTGCCTCCAGCCCATACCGCAAATGGCTCCGCAAGCAACTCGGGAGCGTCGGCGCGCACCACCGTCGGAGTCAGCCGCGCTGGCGCACTCGTGCGGCCGACGACCTCGAGTGACCAGCGCCCAGGGGCGGTCTTGCGGCGTCGCTCCAGGTCGCGGGTGCCGGTCACCAGCAACCGTGGGTTGAAGGCACCAGCCTCCCCGAATGCGCGCGCACGAGGCGACACGGTAAGGACCGAGGCAACCAGAGCGCATCCAAATTCTCGACGTGTCAATCGATGTCGTCGACGTGCCATGCCCCATCCTCGCGTCGCAGCCGCACCCGATGGCCGCCCGTGAGCACCACCGTGGCAACATCACTCCCAACGTCAATCGTCAACGATTCTGGCTCGTTCAGGCCTTCGACCAGCGAACGAAACTCGGCTTCGATGAGCGCGCGCGTCCGGGCAGAAAGAACGCGCATGAGCCCACCGAAGCTACGACGCGCAAGCACCGCCCGGAGCTGTGAAAGCGCTTGCACAGGGGTGCGCGCGGACGCCGGCAGCCCGGTCGCCGCGTCGATGACAAAGGCTCCATGACTCATCTTCACCGATACAATCTCACCGTCGCCGTAGCGAATGCGCGCGTGGGTCGTCACCACCTGTCCCGGACCCGAGAGAGCGGCGGCGTGTTGCGAAAGCTCGTCTTTTTGTTCGGCCAACAGCCGAGCGACGTCAGCGCGGGAAAGGGCCCGCCGACTGTCCGGGCTCAGCAGGCCGTAAAGCGCATCGGCATCCTGAACTCTCACGGCCGCTAGATAACGGCTGACCGCGTCTTCGGGCCGCGGGACCAGCGTAGAGCTCGCACAGCCCGCGGCAAACCAGCCGACCAGCACCGTGAGAAGCGGAATGCGCGGGACCATGATGCACGTCGATCTACCGCAGGCCGAAACGCAACGCTATACTCGCGCCGAATGGCGTCGATTCTTTCGCGTGGTGTGCCTTGGGGTCTTCTGTTGGTGCTGGCCTGCGCGCCACCAACCGTGCCGACGACGGGGGAGCTCCGACCGCTCGAAGAACGTCGTGCGCGGGCGGTGATTGAGCGCGTGATTGGGGAGCACGGCTCCCAGCCGAAGTCAGGGCGGACGTTCGAGCTTTCGAATGGCTTTATCCTGAAGGAGGAAGTTCGCATCGGCGACGGACCCTACGGCGTCGCCTACATCACGGGGGAAGAGCAGAAGTCAGCCGCCGACATGCTGCCGAAATACGATCCGGAAAACATGGCGTTGCGCCTCGTGCATCCGTCAGAACAAGCGATTATCCTCATTTTACACGAGCAGGCCTATCGCTTCGATTCAGCCGGCGGCGTGACGAACACCGCCGTGACCGCCGAAAAAAAGTTCGAGCGCGACGTCTCGGATTTCATTGTGAACGTCGTGGCGACGGGAGCTGGCCGCCGTAAGCCGATGGCTCCCCCGGACGGTGCACCGTGAGCGACAAGCGCCCCGCCGCGACCCACAAGCCACGCAGGAAGCGCCAAGCCGCCCAACGCGCCGGTCTCGGACCGCACGCCCCGCGGGACCGCGAACGCTTTGCCGCCGGAGCCGCGACGCTCACGATTGGCGGCCTCGCCCTTGTCGGCACCGGTTCGGCGGACCTCGGCGCCATGGTGACGCTGCTCGGTCTTGGGACGCTTTTTTTTGCGGTCCATCGCTACGGAAGGCTCGGCCCGGAAGTCTGAATACACGGCCAGAAGGCGCATTCTCGCGAACGCACCTTGCGGTCAGTGAATATTTCGCTGCTTCGCGAGCGCCCGCGCGGCCTGTTGAGCACGCAGCGGTCCGCCGAGGGCGAAAGACATACCGACCGAACCACGAGGCGCGGGGGAATCGATCGCAAGCACCCGACCGCCATTGTCGCGTATCAGTTCCTCGAGCACCGAGAATTCCATTCCAGCGGTGCGCCGACCCAGCTCGCCGAGTGCACTCGCTTCGGAACCGAGCTTCGCCTTGTCGACGATTGGTGGATCCAAGAAAAGGCCCTGAGCAAACAGCAGCGAAGCCGCTGCGCCACCCGTATCAAGCCCACGGAAATAGCCTCCGATGTCGCGAACGTTCGAGTGAGCGCACCGTGCGAAAAGCGCAGCGTGTTCGGCGCCGGTTGCATCCACGAGCTGGTCAACGAGTGCGATGAAACGATCGCGTCCGTCCGCTTGCATGAACGGATGCAAGTATCCGCCGTCAAACCGAAGGCGAGCTCGATTGGGTTCACCCGTATCGATCCAAGCAGCGCGGGCGGGAGCAACGGCGCCCAGGCGACTGAACAGTGCCGCGTCATTCGCTTGAGCCATGGCCGGCTCAGAGGTGAGTGGCGTCGGGTTGCCATCGCGGGCCAACCACAGCTCGACGACCCATCCGAGAGGGTCCACATCGAGGGCGGTCGCGCCGGCGTAAAGCCGTCGTCGGGTGGCTTCACACGACTCGCGGCCCCGAGCATCCGCCAGCTCAGCAGCGGTCGTGGGTGATACCGACGACGACACTGCGAGAGCGGGCCGAGCTCGCGTTACGAGCGCGCGCGAGCGTAGAAGCCAGGCGCCCGAGCCCAGGATGGTCGCAGCGAGAATCAACACGCCGATGAGCTTTCCAACAATCGGCGAGACGCCCGTGTTTTCGGGCGGCGGAGGAAGCGCAGCCGCGACGGCGCTCCTAAGGCGGTCAACAGCGTGTTCGACCTTTTCATCGCGCATGTCCTCGGGCAAAATCGACCATTGCTGAATCAGTTCACCAATCTCGACGGCGACCGTCGGACCGCTACCATGGAACTCGCAGCTCAACTCCCGCACAACCACGCGGCCATGAACGCCACGACGAACGAGGGCGGCACCGACGGCTCGCTCGATGGCTTCGTTGGACGGAGGCTCGATCATGCGCGGTGAGGCTACCATCGATCCGAGGTCACTCGGACTTCCCCGTGGGTGGTCAGCTCTCGGCCTGAAACATTCCAGCGACAATCCGATCCATGACGAGCTCAAACCGCGCGAGGTCGAAGTGCGAGCCACTGCAAAGCCAGTCCGTGTGACCGTCTGGCCCAGGAAAATGGCCGACGATGTCGAGGTGGTCGCCCTGTCCGACCCACAGTGGCTCGCCCCATATCTGCGAGGCCAAAGGCACGACGCCGTCGTTGACGCTGCGCTCAGGGACGTGACCGAGCACCTTGGCGAAGAGCGGAGCACCGCCATCGGACGGCGCACAGGGGTAACGTTCATCGTGCTGTGCGGTGACGCGATACATCGAGTGAAAAAGCGCAGCCGAGACCGCCGCCCACGGGGAGCGGATCGTCGCCAACCAATTGCCTACGGCGCTCCGAGGGGCGTAACTCGCGACGAACTGATAGCGGACCGTCGAGCGATCTTCGACCCCGGCCTGAAAGAGGTCCATCGCTTCGGGCATCAATTGCACGACGCCTCCTTGGTCATCACGAACCTGCCGTAGCCAGTCCCGTAGATCGCGGCTCGCGGCATCATCGAGCACGCGGGCGAGCGGTTCGGTCACCTTGTCCACCGCCGACAAATCAAGGCCGAACACGTCTCCGGTGCGACCGACCGCCGCTACCAACGCCGACGCCATACTCAGCGGCGGTGCGCCGTATTTCAGCGCGCTGACCGTCATTGCCGTCACGCCATAAAGGAGCTGCTGGCCCTTCGCTGTTGCAAAAAAAGTCGCGAGCGGTGTGCCGTAATGAGGCGTGTTTACCGTGGTGATCGAACGAAGACGGTCGAGCCAGAGGAGCTCGCGACCGACCGTCCGGCCGAAGTGAACGGACGGGGAAGCCACCAGCCGCGCATCCAGGCCTCCGGTCGAATGGCCCACGAGATGGATCGGTCCCGCCTCTCCGCTCGTCGCGTGGACAAGCTCCACGAGCTTCGAAGCGCGACGACGAACCGATGAGGTCGGATGGACCTCACAGACGCGGACCTCCACCGGTTTTCCACGAGCGGCAAAGCGTCGTTCGACGGCGCGGGTGACATGCCCAAAATAATCGTAGGCAGCCAGGCGCGCGAAACCGAACATTCCAGGCGTGAGATAAACTCGCGAAAGTGTCATCGAACCCATGCCACGATAGCGCGGCGCACCGAAAGCGGGCGAATCTCATGCGTCGTGCGCGTGGGGCAGCGTGTGTCGCGCGCGGCCCCTGGTCCGTCGTGCGAGGGCGAGGGCGAGGTCCGTGGTGCGAACGCGAGGGCGAGGGCGCTGAAAGATAGCGGTCGTTCGGCACCCGAGAGCGCGCATTCTCGTGCACGAGGAGCTGCACTTCCAAACGCCAAGCGGTCACCAAAAACCGCCCTATTGGTGCGCGGCGCAGCGTGGTGTAGAAGCTGCTTTTGTAAGTTCGGCGCGGCCCATCTCGGGGATGGACACCGGCCACCAAACACGACGCACGGCTCCGTTCACCCATAAAAAACCCACCATGAGTTTCACAAAGATCCTGCCGATCACCGTCCTCGGTCTGTTTATCAGCGCCTGCGGCGACACGCCGGCGCCGAACGATCCGTCGAAATTCGACCCGAACGCGGTCTGTCCTCCGGGACAGGTGTGCCCACCGACGGGTTATGGACAGCCGGGACAGCCGGGTTATGGACAGCCGGGACAGCCGGGTTATGGACAGCCGGGGCAGCCGGGTTATGGACAGCCGGGACAGCCGGGGCAGCCGGG
>CANMZR010000041.1 GCA_947502375.1 Polyangiaceae bacterium | reverse complement strand
CACCGAATGCTTCTCGCACCAATGACTGGCTCGCTCACGATCCCGGAGCCGCGTCCGAAAGGGCGCCCGGCGGGCTTCCAACGCTGGCAGGAGTTGCTGTTTCTCCATTGGCGTGTCGAGCCGAAGGTCATCCAAAGCCACTTGCCCGCGGGGCTCGAAGTGGAGACCTTCGACGGCGCCGCTTTCATCGGCATTGTCCCCTTCACGATGCGTGACGTATCGCCGTGGTGGTCGCCCTCGATCCCGGGGCTCTCGAACTTTCACGAGCTCAACGTGCGCACCTACGTCCGGCACAACGGGGTCCCTGGAGTTTGGTTCTTCAGCCTCGAAGCCGCCTCCTCGGTCGCCGTCTTCATCGCCCGGACGTTCTGGCACTTGCCCTACCATCGCGCTCGTATTTCGCTGCATAAAAGCGGCGATGAAGTCCGCTACACGAGCCTGCGACGCTGGCCGAAACCGCTCCCCGCAGAGTTCGACACGGCCTACCGGATAGGGGCTCGCCGAGGCACCGCGCAGCCGAGCACGGTGGAGCATTTTCTGCTCGAGCGGTACGTGCTTTTCGCCCGGCGCGCCAACGGCTCGTTCGCGCTCGGCCGCGTGCACCACGAGCCCTACCCTTTTTACGACGTCGAGCTTCACTCGCTTCGCCATACAATGAGTGCCGTCAACGGCCTGGGCCCTTGCGACGATGCTCCCGCGTTCGCCCATTACAGTCCGGGCGTGGACGTGGACGTTTACCAGCTCGAGCCCGTCGCCTGAGCACACGGCTCGAGAACGCGGAGCATGGGAGAATGACGCGCTCGTTCTTCGATGCGAATCCGCTCAGATGACGTCGAGAGCGTAGCCCGCATCGCCGTAGGTGCGAGTCGCGGTCTCCTTCCGCAACTCATCGTCATTTTGCTCGAAGCCGGCGACATTTCGAGCAAGCCGCTCGCGGCAATCGTTGGCAAAAACGCGCGTGTACTCGATGTGACGCCAGGCCCCCTCGGTACCGTGTTTCTCGATCGCTTGTGTCGCCCGCGAGAGACACGCGGTCAGCGCGTAGAGATCGATGGCGACGTCGGCCACGCGGCGCTGAACGAACTGCATCTCCGCTATCTTGCGACCATGCTTGCGGAGCGTATTCTCGACATGCCGCGCGAGGTGCGCCACGTGGTCTTCGAGCATGACCGCTTCCCGCGCGAGAATGGGATGCACGCGTGTGAACCGCTCCGGTCCAAAGGCCGAACGCACTTTCTTTGCCGCGAAATCAGCCAGCAACCCGAAGCCCTTGATCGGCTCACGCATCGCCTTCGACACATCCGATAGCTGCTTGCCGGGACCAGCCATTCCGGAGAGCGCGATGAAGCAGCGCAAGATCTCGTTGGTGCCCTCGAAGATCAAATTGATGCGCGCGTCACGGAGCATGCGCTCGTAGGGATACTCGGTCATGTAACCGATCCCCGCCGCTATCTGGAGCGTCTCGTTGACGACCCACCACAAGCATTCTGAGCCAAATACCTTGCAGATCGCACTCTCCAGCGAATAGTCACCGACGTCCGCGTCGATGAGGCCCGTCGTCAGATAAGTCGCTGACTCGAGCGCGTAGGTGCGCGCCAGCATGCCGGCGATCTTGTCCTTGATAAGCCCGAATTCACCGATTGATTTGCTGAAGGCTCGGCGCTCCTGAACCCGCTCGAGCGCCAGCTTCAAGAGCGTTCGACACATGCCGACGCAACCGGCCGCAAGTCCGAGACGCCCGTTGTTCAAGACACCCATCGCGACCTTGAAACCTCGACCCGGTTCGCCGATCACGTTTGCGGCAGGCACTTTCACGTTATCGAAATACACGGTGGTCGTCGATGAGCCGCGAATGCCGAGCTTGCCCTCGGGCGCGCCCGTGCGGAGCCCTTCGCTGCGATCCACAATGAATGCCGTCAGCTTGGGCTTGCCGTCACCCTCCTCGGCGGTACGTGCGAAGACTGTGAACACGTCAGCGAAGCCACCGTTCGTGATCCATATTTTAGAGCCGTTCAGGACGTAGTGCGTGCCGTCCGCCGAGAGCTCCGCACGGGTCTTAATGGACGCCGCATCGGAGCCGGCATCCGGCTCGGTCAACGCGAACGCCGCGACCCGCTCGCCCGACGCCAAGGCAGGCAAATATTGCCGCTTCTGTGCCTCACTGCCGTAGAGGAGAATGGCCTTCAGACCGATCGACTGGTGAGCCCCGAGCGTCACCGCCATCGAGGAGTCATGTCCCGCCACCTCCTGCATCACGCGGCTGTAAGCGGATGCGCCAAGACCGAGGCCGCCGTATTCAGTCGGGATCTGAAGCCCAAAGAGGCCAAGCGACTTTGCCTCATCGAGGACGTCTTTGGGGATTTCGTGACTGTGATCGATGGCGCGCGCGTCGACTTTTTCGTCGAGATAACGGCGCACACTCTCGAGCATCAACTGCACATTCTCGAGTTCCTCGCCTTTGAGTTGCGGGAACGGGAAGACGAGCTCCTCGCTGATGCCACCGTGAAACATACCCTTCATGAAGCTCGAATCGCTCACTTCGTATCCACTGCTTTCTGCTTGGTGCCCTGGGTTTGAGACTCCCCCGCCTCGTGCTCGTGCAAGTTTAGCGCCGGCTTCTCGGCCTCCTTCTCACGTTGCCACGGGTACTTGATGCGACCGTGGGACATGTTGACGAGGGCCGAAGCCACGCGGTTGACCATGATGCGTAGATCGACGACCGTGAGCCCCGAATCGTCGAGCTGCCCGGAGGCGAGCTTGGTAAACAGCACCCGGCGGATCATTTCGACGAACTTATCGTGGGTCGGCGGGTCCACGGTGCGCGAGGCCGCTTCGATGGAGTCCACCAGCATCAGGATGGCGGTCTCCTTCGTCATCGGCATCATGCCCGGATAGCGGAAATAGTTCTCGGTCAGTCGCGCCTCGGGAGCGAGTTCTTGAGCTTGCGCCTGGTACTTGTTCCAGAAGTACTCGACGACTTGAGTGCCGTGATGCGTGTACGCGAACTCGACGACCGGCTCGGGAACGCCGCCGTCCCGCAGGATCTTGGTCCCCATGACCACGTGCGCCATGATCGCGTCGGCGCTGACTTCGGGCTCGAGTTCGTCGTGGGGCGACGCTTCACCGTGGGCAAGATTCTCAACGAAATACTTGGGTTGAATCGTCTTTCCGAGGTCGTGATAATACGCGCCAACGCGCGTTAGAAGCGAATCCGCGCCGATCGATGCCGCTGCCGCCTCGGCCAAATTCGCCATCGTGCGCGAGTGCTCCCAGCTGCCCGGCGCCTCGGTCGCCATCTTCCTGAGGAGCGGAGACTCGATGTCCGTGAGGTCGAGCAGCCATGAACGCGACACATGACCGAACAGCTGTTCGGCCGGCTCGCGTCCGAGGTGCCCCACGAATCCGGCGAGCACGCCACCGCCTACGCAAGCGATGAGCTGCGAGTCCCAACCGAGCGCCAGATCAACCGCAATACCGGATTGCTGCTGGAAAACCGTGGAGAGCGCCACATAGCCGACAGCCGAAACCAACCCCGCGCCGAACCCCGCAAAAAGCATCTGCCGAGGCTGTTTGCGATTGAAAAACAAAAGCGACACGACGACGCCGCGGCACACGAGAACGCTCACCAGCATCACGTCGAAGCTCAAGAGCGAGGCGGTGAGAAACGCCGCACCCAGGTCGAGTAGCAAGCCCGCGCGGCGGTCGAAGCTCATCGCGGCCCAGAGTGCGATAGCCGCCGTTGGCACCCAGAATGCTGGCAGCGTCGTCCAGAGCAAGAGCACCTTGCCGAAGGAAAACATGCTGAGAATGAGGGCGTAGAGTCCGAGCTGCGAGCGCATCAAGCG
Source organism: Polyangiaceae bacterium (assembly GCA_947502375.1). GTDB lineage: Bacteria > Myxococcota_A > Polyangia > Polyangiales > Polyangiaceae > SYFR01. Next base: position 13,862 of record CANMZR010000041.1, on the reverse strand, counting down.
GAGCCGACCGTGGCCGAAGCGCACCGAGTAACTGGACAGAATGACGCAGCCGAGAAAATACAGAAGGAACGTGCTGGCGAGTCGCGATGCCGTGGGAGGCCTTCGAGCCTTGTCAAACTCGACCGCGAGGCGATGCTCCTCCACTTCCCGAAGGAGCATGGTGCCGCGCGGAAGGACGAGACGGCGGTGCTCGAGCTGAACGTCGAACAGCTTGGCTCGACCGACGACCGAGGCGTGCGGACTCATGGGAACGCGCATCACCCACGGACTGGGTTTCCCAAACTCCGGCGCGCCGAAGGGGAAGAGCACTTCAAAGCTCGCGATGACCATCATGAGCGCCGAGACCACGGCGCAAAGCGCGAGTCCCGAAAGAACGCCGACACGAACTCGGGTCACCAACATGAGGAAGCGACCGAAGGTTACACGCAAAGGCGCATGCCATGCCGCGTATTTGACCAAAGCGGCAAGCTAACCGACTTGAACGGGCTTGCTGCTTGCGATGCGGCTCGAAACTTGCTAGCCAGTAGCAGTGTCTGACTTCGAGGCTCTCGCCGATTGGCCGATTGAGCCCCGCACGCGAGTGATGGGCATCCTCAACCGAACGCCCGATTCGTTCTTTGATGGCGGGACCTACCTCGCGACTCACGCCGCGTGCGAGCGGGTGGACGAGTTCGTACGCAGCGGCGCGGACGTCATCGACCTGGGGGCCGAATCGACCCAACCGGGGGCCCAACCGATAAGCGCGGCCGACCAACTCGAGCGTCTCGGTGGGGTCATCGAATATGCCCTAAAAAGTGGCGTCATCGTCTCCATCGACACGACCTCACCCGAGGTGGCGGAGCACGCACTCAGGCTCGGGGCGCGCATGATCAACAGCGTCTCACTTGACCCCGCGGAAGCCCTCGGACGGCTCGCGGCCCATTACGGTGCGGAGCTTGTTCTCACGCATTGTCGCGGCTCGATGACGAGCATGCGCGGCTTCTCCGAATACGCGGCCACGGGCTACAACGACGTGGTCGAGGAGGTCACTCGCGAGTGGCAACAAGCGGCCAAGTACGCTCTCGCCGCCGGGGTTCCACCAGAGCGGTTGTGGTTCGACCCCGGTCTTGGGTTTACGAAAAATGCGGCACAATCGCTTGAGCTTGCGGTGAGGCTGGCGGAATGCAAGCAACGCCTCGGCCATCCGATCCTCGTCGGCGCGAGCCGGAAATCGTTCGTGGCCGCAGTCGTCGCCAACGGCACGGAGCTTTCAGGGCCGGCCAATCGCCTCGGCGGGTCGCTCGCGGCGGCCCTCGACTGTGCGGCGCGCGGTGCCGACATGGTGCGGGTCCACGACGTGGCGGAGACGGTGCAAGCCCTAGCGTATCGTCGCGCAGCGACAGGCTTGGCCCACCAGTTCGCCGCACAAGGTAGGCGCGCTTCCGGCCGTTCACAGGGGGGCTTGGGGGAGCAATGCTCGACGGACTAACCCACCTCTTTTCCAATCGGCCCGTCGCGGAAATTCTGCGTGACTTCGTCGATATCCTGGTCATTTCGTGGCTTTTTTACCGCTCACTGCTCGTTCTGAAGGGCACCCGCGCGATGCAGATGGGCCTCGGCATCGCGGTGTTCGGCGGGCTCTACGTCGTGGCTCGCTACGCTGGCCTCACGACGGTAACGACCCTCCTCTCCTGGCTCGCCTCGAGTTCGCTCCTCATCCTTGTGGTGGTGTTCCAGAACGACATCCGCCGTGCGCTCATTCGACTCGGTGCGAGGGCGTGGCTCTCCCGCGGTCGCGACGCCCAGGAACGAATCGTGGACGAAGTGGTCGCCGCTGCAACCGAACTCGCCCGTCACCGAATGGGCGCCATCATTTGCCTCGAACGCGATGCGAACGTGCTTGAGTTTGTGAAGAGCGAAGGGGTCGAGCTCGACTGCGAGGTTTCACGCGAGCTCCTCGTTTCGTTGTTCGTGCCGGAGGCGGTCAACAAACTCCACGATGGCGCGGTCTTGATTCGCGACCTGCGCATCGCGTGCGCCGGCGTCTTTTTTCCGATGCCAGAAGGGACGAAAGTTTCCGATGCGGCGCTCGGTTCCCGGCACCGCGCCGCCATCGGCATCACCGAAGAGACGGACGCGGTCGTGGTCGTCGTCAGTGAAGAACGCGGCACGGTGACGCTATGCTTCCCAAATGGGATGGTGCAAAACGTCGACGCCAGCTCGCTGAAGCAGGCACTCCTTGGACTCTTCGGCCGAACGGCGCAGAAGGACCGGAAACCAGCCGAGCGCGGAGTGTCCGACCGCGAACCACCGAGCGATCAACAGCGGTCCGGCGCATTCACGGCCATCGATCGCGCGACACTCCATGGCTCGCTCGGCGAGACCGAACGGGCGACCGAAGCGAGTAACACAACCCTGTCTCACCCGACGAATACTGGCCCACGTCGGCTCGAGGTGAGCGCTCACGTCGCACGCGCGCTCGAGCGCCTCGAAGAGGAGACAGTCCCCGAGTTTCACCTGGCCCTCTCGACGCCCATGGAGCCGACGGACCTCCGTCCCTCTCTCGACGATCCCGACAGCGTCGACCTCACGCCGGACGGCCCCTTGGCGGTGAGCATAACGTCACCCACCGGAACCTCCGCGGGCAAGGAAGTATGAGCCCGAGCAGCACGTCGACCACGGGCCGTCACTCCGCCCACCCTCCGTCAAAGCGTCCCGGTGGCCGCCGAAAACCGCGCGAGCACGCGCTTGCGTGGCGGCTACTTTTCGATAATTTTTGGATGAAACTCCTCGCGTTCGTGGTGGCGCTCGGCTGCTACGCATCGATGCACCCAACGAGCAACGCGCAGCGCACGGTCCAGGTCTCGCTCATCGCAGACCTCCCTCCGGCAGGTGGCGACCGAGCGCTCGTGAGCGACATCCCGAATGCACTGAGCGTCACTCTGGAAGGACCGCGCCAGCAGTTGGACGATCTCGAAGCGAAGCTCGATCCGATTACGCTCAACCTGAGCCGAGCACAGGACGAAACCATCGCATTCCTGCCGGCGCTGATTCGAGGCCTTCCACACAACGTGCGCGCGACGAGGATCCTCCCAGAATCTCTTATGATTCGCTGGGAAAACGTGATCGAACGAGAACTCGAGGTGCAGGTCTCCATCGCGGGTCAGCCGGCGAAGGGCTTCAAGCTTCGAGGCGAGGTCATCGTTTCTCCGAAGCGCCTGAAAGCGCGCGGCCCCGAGTCGGTGGTGAAGACTCTGCAACTCGCCCGCACCGAGGCCTTCGAGCTGAGTGGACTCACCGAGGGACGCCACACGCGCAGCCTCCCCTTGCGGGCCCCTCCGTCCACGGGATCGTTTGACGCAGCGAGCATCGAGGCCACCTTGGAGGTTGTGCCGGATCTCGTGACGCGCGAGTTCGTGGCAAAGGTGCAGCTCATCGGCCTCCCTCGTGGCCGGGCGGAACCCTCAACCGTTCGCGTACTCGTCTCTGGCACGCCAGAGCGCATGGCTACGTTGCGCCCGGACAGCCTCATTGCTCGAGTCGATCCGAACAGCCAGGGGATCGATTCGACGAAGGCGGGGAACGCATTGATGCCCGTCATTATCGATGTGGCGGAGGCCAAGGCTGCAAGCGAACCCGCTCAGGTCGTCGTCCACTGGTAGCGGGCGCACCAAGAGTCGGAACGCGTCCAGAGCGGGCGCCTTTACGGCGAGTGGAACTACACAATCCTACTGGTTGGCGAGTGAATCGATCGGTTTGTTTCGCCGCAGGCGCTTTGGCGTGCGAATCACTTAGGATTTGGAACGGTGTTCGTCGTGACGGTCGTACCGGGCTCGGCAACCCAGCGGAAGTTATCGACCAGCACGCTCGTGTCCAACACCCCGTCTCCAGAGTCCGAGACCGCGAACTGCAGCGTGATCTCGGTATTCGGAAGGATGGGTGCCTGCGTCTCCAACCAACCGCTCGATGCGTGATCGGAGAACGCCGTGTCCTGACCAAAGCCGGTCCCGACGAGGCCCGTGTTCCCGAGGGCACAGCTAAACGATTTCTGGCCGGCAGTGCACGGCGGACCGCTGAAGCAACCGCATACCTCGAGGAACGCGTTGTTCACACTGACGGGGTCACCGTTCTTATCAAACGAAATGTTGCCGTCGACGAGACCCATCGGAACCGGGTCGAGCATCGCCACGAAGAAATCGTTGAACATCGAGCAGACGTAGTTCGGCCACTCGTAGGTGAAGAAGTTGAAGTTGAAGCGAAAGCCCTGCGCGTTCGAGGGCGTGCGAAGTTTGATGGTGACGGACGCGCCATCGTTCGCATTACCCGTCGTCGCAAATGGACAGGTCTTCGATTCCTTCGGGAATTGCCCCTTTGGCTGAGGCGTCGAATAGCCCTTGCTGAAGCCGCCCACCGATTGATACCCGACGTCGCTCGGCTGACGCGCCGTCCCACTTGAAAGGGCGAGCATTTTCATGCCCTCCTGCACCTTCACATTCGGTCCGAAGGCGGGGAGGATGCCGTGTCCTAAGGCGTAGTTCGGATTCTGCGGCGGGAGCGTCTGATCGAGGTTCGTCCACTCCGCACCGATCACGCCCCAATCGTTCGGCCCCTTGGACTGCTTGCAAAGGCCGATTGCACGCGCCTCGTCCATGGCGTTCGTCGAGTCGATGAGCAAGGCGGCATCGCAAGGGAGCGGGGCTTCGTCGGCCATGCCATCGCAGTTCTCGTCCGAGGGAACATAACCGCCCGCGCCGCCCTGCCCGTCCGCGGTGCCGATCACTTCGACTGCGTTCGGATTGACATTCGGATCACAGTCGTTGCAATCGCCTTGTTTCGGCGTAAACCCGTCCTTGTCAGCGTCGTCGTTCTCGCCCGAATCGCACAACGAACCCGACGCCGATGAGCCGCCCAACCCACCCGCGAGCGTGAGGCCATCGGTCCCGCTCGATTGGCCGTTGCCACCATTCCGCCGGCGCCCCCCACCCCCGGAGTCGAATGGAAGACGACCGGCTTACCTGTCGAACAGGCGTAAACCCCGACCAGGCCGATAGCCGAAAGCCCAAGAAGCGAACGACGAAACCACACCGGGGTTGAGCGCAAGGGAAACTCCATGAGTACGGGGCAAATGTGGACGGGCCTTCTGGAAGACTACGCGGATGTTACGAGTTCGTCACTTAGTCGAAGGTATGCTGAATTCGCCGCGACGGATCCGCGCCTCGAGCGCGGCGACCTGCGTAAGGGTAGCGGCGTGAATTCCCGCTGCGTGCGCGCCTTCACGCACGTAGCCGACCCCACCCTCGGCAATACCGAACGAGGTTATACCTGAGCGAAACGCGCCTTGGCCGACCGCCACGATGGCGTCGTACACCGCCACGTCCACCCGCTTCACCATGCTCGTGAGAACCGTACCCGGCATCTCATCGTACTGATCGGAATCCACGCCGATAGCACGGATCCCAAGGTCATGAGCCGCCTCGAACACCCCGTGTCCGGTGGCGCCGGCCGCATGGTAGAGGATGTCCGCACCGGCGCTGATCTGGCTCATCGCGATCGCCTCGCCGCGCGCGGGATCGCGAAAAGCGTCAGGAGTCGTGCCCGCGTAGGCCACGTGGACACGGCAGTCCGGACACGCCGCGAGCACGCCCGCCCGGTAGCCGAGCTCGAAGCGATGGATGAGCGGGATATCCATCCCGCCGACAAAGCCGACTTGATGCGACAAGCTCTCGAATCCGGCGACAGCGCCGACCAAAAACGAGCCTTCCTCTTCGCGGAACGAGAGCCCAACGAGGTTGCCTGGAATCGCTCCGTCCACCGGCGGTGCGTAATCGACGCACGCAAAGTTGGCTTTCGGAAAATCGCGCGCGACGACGTTGATGTCGGAGGAAAAAATGAACCCGACTCCAATGACGAGCTCGAAGCCGCGGGCAGCGAAGAGCCGCAAGGCCGCCTCCCTGTCTTCCGCTCCGGAGGGTTCGAGCATCTCTATCGTGACGCCTAGCTCGCGGCGCGCGCGCTCGACGCCTTCGTAGGCCGCATCGTTGAAGCTTTTGTCCCCGCGACCCCCGACGTCGAAGACGAGGCCGACGCGCACACTGGACCTGACGCCTTGTGACGCAGCCTCAGGCCCTCGGCCCGGCAAGGCGAGCGTCGCCAAGGCGAGCCCGGCGGCGACACCCGCGGCCCGCAGAAGACTCAGGGGCGCCCCCGGCTCTCGAGCACCGCGCAGAGCGCATTTCCTCGCACATCCGGCTCGTTGTCGGTCGCAAAGGCGAGCGCCTCCGCGGACGCGCCGAGCCAGGCGAGCGCGTCCGCCGCGAAGCGTCGCTCGGCACCCACCTTCGACGTTGCCAGCCGGGTCACGAGCGCTTTCGCGTCTCCATCCCGAATCGCCACCAAGGCATCGAGCGCTCGGCGTGTCCCCGCATCGTCACGACGCGCGCGCTCCCGCAGCGCCCGGACCGCGGCCTCGCGCTCGGCGGCGGTGACAGGCGTGTCCGCCATCGCGAGCCGTGCAAACGAGACGGCGGCAAGCTCTGGCTCTTTCGACTGCGAGGCCTCCACAACCGCCTCGAGAAGGGCCGCATGTTGAAGCGGCGCGGCAATGACCGCCATCACGCGCAACTCGGTTGGCCCGCTGTCGATGGCACGCTCGACAGCCGCCACCGCCCGGCCCTCGGCAGACCCGAGGGACAACGCACTGCGCGCATTTCGGAGCGCGGTGGCTTTTACCACCCCGAGCGCAGCCACGAGCAAGGGCTCGCCGTCCGCGGAATCCACCACCCGCAAGAGGCGCTGGAACGCAAGGCATCCGGCGTGTTCGACGGCCCCACCACAATGCGGACCGCCGCCGTTCGCGACCGAGACCGTCCAAGCTCGCACAATCGCAGTACGCTCGGCGGCACTGGCTTGCGCCCACGCATCGAGGAGCCCGAGAACCGCATTCGACGAAGCCATCTTCCCGAGCGCTTCGATGGCGAGCAGCCGCACGGTCGGCTCCGGATCGCGCCGAGCGGTATCGAACAATTCGGGGACATCGCGGCGATCGCTGGCTTCGACAGCAGCCCGAACCGCCGCGAGCCGCACGGCCGCGTGTCCATCCTGAAAACGCTGACGGCGCCACATAGCGACCCGTGCCGCGCGGGAGCCTTCCTTCGTCACACAGTCGCTCCAGCCGATGGTGCAGGCAGCAAACGACTCCCCGTCGTCGGTGAGCGTCATCGAGCGGCCGGCGACGGCCAACCACGCCGGATCATCGAGGGCCTTCACCGAGACGAACTCGAGCGGTTCGGCGTGTCCCGCCTCGAGCAACGCGAGCGCAGCTTCAGCGCCGATAGCGTCCCGCGTCGCTGCCCGCTCACGGAACGCAGCCTCGAGCGGGCTGGCGCATCGCGAAAGCGCGCGAACCGTGATCAAACCATCGGCCCCGTCAGCCGTGCGAAGCTCCACACGCCCGCGCTCGAGAGCCACGCGCTGAAGGTCCGCCGCTCCAATGCCCTTCGATAGCGCCGCACCGAACGCAACCCGGAATGACGCCCGCGATTCCGTCGCGGCCGCCCGTACGAGCGGCGAAGCGCAGCCCGCCGATGCGACGACGCACGACGAAAGCGCAACGCCGAAAAGAAGGCGCTTCATGATGGCGTCACGCTACCTGGAAACGCGGGAACGAGCCATGCTTGCGATGCCCGCGTCCCGCGCTGCGTCACGGAGATGACCCGATGAGCCATCAGGCGAAGAGCCCAAAAACACCGCGGCGACGCGATGAGCCATCAGGCGAAGAGCCCAAAAACACCGCGGCGACCCGATGAGCCATCAGGCGAAGAGCCCAAAAACACCGCGGCGACGCGATGAGCCATCAGGCGAAGAGCCCAAAAACACCGCGATGAGCCATCAGGCGAAGAGCCCAAAAACACTGCAGGCGCTGCTCACTGAGCGCGAGCGCGGAGGCGGCCCACGACGGTCTTGAGATTCGCAACCGAACGGATTCTCTCCTCGTCTCGCGAGGAAAGTGCACGGTCCAAGTAACCTTGAAGCTTTTCGACGTTGACCTGGTCGCCCTTGGGAGCCAACCGGTCGATCAGCGACTCGAGCGTGAAAGCGACCGCAGCGTTTGCGGCCGTCAACCGAAGGTCAACGAGGTTACCACGAACGCTCTCGCCACCGAGTGCCGCGGCCATATAAGCCGCCTTGATGCCGACGAAGCCCGTCTCCTTCTGCGCGTCGGGCCCTCCCAGTTTTTTCAGCCAATTCTCCGGCTTGTCCCCGCATTCCTTGATCATCGCGCGCACCACCGGAAGCTCCTTCTTGTAGGCGTCCCCGATCGGTTTTCCCTCCCGCTGCTTTAGCGCCAACTTTTCAAGAAGGTCGAGTTGCGCCGGTCCGCCGATCTTCATCAGCATGACGAGCGCCGCATCTTGCAAGTCGACCACGTCATCTCCTTCGCCAGGCTTCATCTCCTCGGCCGCCTGGGCGATCGCCGTCGCGAGCTTCTGGTCGGCAAAGTTCGGAGCGGCCTCGGTAAGCATTTGCTTCGCGTTGGCACCACTGACCGTTGCGTCGATTTTGGTGTCGTCCCACACCTTCTTGAAGGCGGCCGTCACCTTCTCGTCCTTCGGAAGCTTGTAAAGCTCGCGCGCGATGATGGAATCGCTCGTCTCGTCCGCTTTCTCGAGGTGCGCGAGCATCGGCGCTATGCACTCTGCCCGTCCGACGTTGCTGACGATGATGACCGCGTTCTCGAGATAGGCTTTCTTTGCGTCGGCCTTTTTCTTGTCGTCGACCTTCTCGCCCTTGTTCTCGGTAGCGAACTTGTCCTCGAGAGCGCGAAGAAATTCATCCTCGGCGTATTTTGCGAGGGCTGGGTTTGCTCCCGTCAGCAACGCAACGCCGGCGTCGATCGACGGTTTACCAAGCTTGATGAGTGCACTGATGGCGGTGACGCCGACCGGACCTTTGAAGGGCGAAAGCACGACCTTGATGAGCGCTGGCACGGCCTTCTGGGACTTGATGTTGCCAAGGATCAGAGCCGAAACGGTCTGCCAGTACATTTGATCCGCAATCGCCTTGCCCTCTTTGTTGTTGAGGGTCTTGATCGGGGCGTCGAGGAGCTTGATGAGGCCATCCTCCCAGCGGGGATCATTGAGGACTATCATCGTGTCCTGCAGGGTACGCCCGAAGGTCTTATTCTGCGCCTTCGGCCATGAATAATGCATCGCCGAGAACAGCTTGAAGATGGCCTCGCCCGCCTCAAGCGTCTTCATCTCGCCGATGTTGCGAACGACGTCGTTCATGTTGGTGTCGAAGTCGTCCGGGCGCTTGTCGTCCATCTTGTACGAGTCGAGCGCTTTGACGAGCGCCTTCACAACGCGGGCGTCGCGGGTGTCGGCGAGCATCGCGAGCAGCTTGCCTTGCGTCTTCTGGTCGAGGTCGCCCTTTTCGGCGAGCTCTGAAAGAGGGTCCAGGATAGCGTCGAAGAGAGGCTTGACGTTCTCGCCGTTGCGATCCTGTCGGTCGAGCGTCATTTTATCGTTGTACATCTGGATCAAGCGCTCGACGGAAGCCGTTCGCTTGACGGGGTCGGTGAGGCGCTTCACGTGCGTTCCCGCAGCCTGTTCGTCGGCACAGCCGAGCACGACGGAGCCGGTCACAACCACTGCCGACGCGCTGACGATCCCCATCATCAACGCCCGAACGACCGTGCCGATTCGAAGCACCTTCACCATGACCTGACTCCTTCTTTCATCGTCAACTGCTCACGCGCGCCGCTGGCTGCGCGGACGGACGCTAACCCCGAGCGTCTACCGGAGTCAAACCTGTCGCGGCGTCCAACGAATCGGAACGACGCCCGAAGTCAGCCGTCACGTCGCCCCGCCTGGCGTTCGGCCCACCCGAGCGCCGACATCACGCCCGGATGCAGCACGCCGTTCGTGGCGACGAGACCTCGCGAAAGACCGGTCGGCCCTCGGTAATCGATGAGCCCCACGTCGAGGTCCGTGAGTCTGCCGCCCGCAGCCACGAGCACCGCCTCGGGGGCGCACGTGTCCCAGAGCGAAAGCCCGGCTCCTGCGTGGACGTACAGTTCCGCTTTGCCCTGCACGAGTCGCGCGACTTTGACGCCCACCGAACCGCACGGGCTCACCGTCCCAATTCCGAGCCGTCGCCGCAGCGGGCCGACGAGCGCCGGTTCGTGCGAGCGCGACACCAGCATCCGGGCCTCTTCGAAACGCGTGACGGCGCTCACCTGAACGAGGTCCCGCGAACCATCGCTCGACTCGACGAAGGCGCGCTGCCCGATGCGCCCAGCAAAAATCAGCCCTTCACTTGGAACGGCCAGGACTCCCGCCGACGCTCTTCCGTCACGCGCAAGCCCGAGCATCACCGCAAACTCCCCGTTTTTATCTACAAATTCGCGCGTTCCATCGATTGGATCGACGAAAAAGACCTCCCTGCGTTCGAGTTCCGCAGCCAGCGCCGCGCCAGCCGGAACACTTTCTTCGCTGACGATCCCCGCATCGGGAAACCGCTCACGAAGGGCCGCAGACACGAATGCATCGAGCTCCCGGTCAGCCCGCGTGACCGGATCCCCAGGTGCCTTCTCGGTCACGGCAAGCCCTGCCTCGACGTGCTCCGCGTACAGTTCGGAGGCGCGTTTAGCGGCCGCACGTACGATGAGGATCATGGCCTCGAGCTCCGCGTCCGCCGTGATGAGCATGCGCGTCACAGCTCGACGCTCGCTTGCCGTAACCATTCGGGCAGCGCCACCAGCACCTCATCGGGCAGATAATCTTCGCGCTCACCCAGCTCGCGGACGAGCTGACGCAACTGCGTCTGCGAACGCACGCCGAGCACCGCCGAGCTGACGATCTGGTTCGAAAGCACGAAACGGAGCGCCGCCGCCCGCATCGTAAGAACTTCGCCGCCGACCATCTGCCGCACCACTTGGAGCTGACTGATCCGGTATTTCAGGGCTTCGGGAGTCCAGCGGCGACTGCGGTGATCATGGGGGAAAAAGGTTTTATTCGGTGACCAATGCCCGACGAGCAGCCCGTGGGCGAGGACCGAGCGCGCCAGGACAGCCGTGTCCGTTTGCGCGATCCGGTCCGTGAGCTCGTGCAGGGTCTTCGCCGCGAACAAATTGTAAGCCAGCTCCAGCACATCGGCGGACTGGTCTAGCGCCGCCTTCGCCACTTCCGCACTGCCTGCACTGACGCCCCACCCAACGATTCGCCCTGCATGTTGTTCCTCGCGCAGAAACGGAATCGCGTCCCCTTCACGCAGCGTCTCGACCCCGGGGTTGTGCAAAAGCACGACGTCGATCGTCTCGCGCTTCAAGCGGTCGCGCGAGCGGGCGAGTGCGTCCTTCAAGTAGGCCGCGTCAAAACATTTCCGCGCCGGCTCGTCACGGACGGTACCGAGCTTGGTGACGACCTGGGTCGTGCGCGGATCGAGGGTGTCCCCGAGGAGCTTCTCCATCGCTCCGCCGCCATACACGTCCGCCGTCTCGAAGAGCGTGACACCGAGCTCCAGCGCCAGCTCCACGATCCGCTCGAGTTCCTGCTCGTACACCGGTCCGTAGGCGTCACCCGAGAGGCCCCAGGTCCCCAGCGAAAGCTCCGACACCATCAAGCCAAGCCGACCGAACCGACGCGTTCGCATGATTCTCCGTACCACCGCTCCGTGGCGCTGCGTGAAGGGCCTTTTCCGCGACTGAAGGTCAGTTTGGAGGCCGGGCGTATTGACAGCGCCGAACCAACGCAGTATCACCCGCGTCCCCTTGCGTTCCTTCGGCACTGACAGCCATACCGATGGTCGGGTGGCGGCCGCCGGAAGCGAGATTGTGCACGAGTTCAGATCATGGCGAAAAAGATCAAGGTCAAGACCAACCGGGCGGCGGCAAAGCGCTTCCGCGTCAGCGCCAGTGGACGTGTCCGTCGCTCAAAGTGCGGCCACTCGCATGGAATGTGGAACAAATCGCGCAAGCGTAACCGCACCCTGCGTGCCAACGGCATGGTTCACGGCGACCACGAGAAGCGCATCAAGCGTCTTCTTCCGTACGGCTGATACGGACCTGACATCTTTCAGTCGATCGAACAGAGCGCACAGGAGGTATTGATACATGGCACGCGTCAAGCGCGGGTTTAAGGCACGACGTCGTCGTAACCGAGTCCTGAAGCAAACCGAAGGTTTCTGGGGTGGGCGTAAAAATCGCTTTCGCCAGGCCGTCGAAGTCCTGCGAAAGTCTTGGGTTTATGCATTCATTGGACGCAAGTTGCGGAAGCGTGACTTCCGTCGCCTGTGGATCACGCGCATCAATGCTGCCGCGCGCCTCAACGGGCTCAGCTACGGCAAGCTGATTCACTCGCTGAAGCTGGCCGGCATCACGCTCGACCGCAAGGTGCTCTCCGACATCGCCATCCACGATCCGGCGGCTTTCACGGCCGTCGTCACCGCGGCTAGCTGAGCGTCCGGACGGGCTTGAGCGTCGGACTGTGACCGAAGACGCCGTCGCCGCGATTGAACGGGGGCTCGCCGAACTTGGCGATGCCTACCGGGGCGCGTTCGCGGCGGCGTCGAACGAGATTTCCCTTCGCGACGAACAGGCGAAGGTGCTCGGAAAAAAGCAGGGCTCCCTCACGCGCGTGATGGCGCTGATGCGCGACGTACCGGCAGACCGTCGGCCCGAGGCTGGCGCCCAGGTGAACGCGTTCAAAGAGCAGGTCGAAGCTGCGTTCGAGCAACGGCTAAGGGATCTGCAGCGCGCGGCACGAGCCGGGGACCTCCAGGCCCGACCCTACGATCTGACGCTGCCGGGGCGCCTTCCGAGCGGGCGCGGGCATCTGCATCCCGTTCTGCAAACGCGCGATGATCTGCTGACCATTTTTCGTGATCTTGGCTTCGAGGTGGTGGACGGCCCGGAGGTCGAACTCGAGGAAAACAATTTCACGAAACTCGCATTTCCACCCGATCACCCCGCGACGGACATGCAGGATACGTTCTGGGTCGACGTCGACGGCGCCCCCAAAGATGCGCGCGTGCTGTTGCGGACCCACACGTCCAACACCCAGGTCCGGGTGATGAGTACCCGCACGCCCCCGATGGCCGTGGTCAGCGCTGGGCCCGTCTATCGCCGGGACGACGACGTCACGCACTCGCCGATGTTCCATCAGGTCGAGGGGTTCCTGGTCGATGAGGACGTCAGCATGGCGGACTTGAAGGGTGTGCTCGCCGCGTTTGCCGAAGGCCTCTACGGCCCCGGAACGCCGGTGCGTTTCCGCCCGAGCTACTTCCCCTTTGTCGAGCCGGGCGCCGAAGTCGACCTCGGCTGCGTATTTTGCTCCGAAGCCGCGGGCACCCGCACCGCGTGCCGCGTCTGCAAAGCCACCGGCTGGGTCGAGGTCCTCGGCTGCGGCATGATTCACCCCGACGTTCTTCGACACTGTGGGATCGACCCCGAGCGCTACCGCGGTTACGCGTTCGGTTTTGGCATCGAACGGATTGCGATGCTGCGCTACGGGATCCCGAGCATCAAGCACCTCTTCGAGAACGACCCGCGCTTCCTCACCCAATTCTGAGCGCGCACGTCGCGCTCGAGCGACGAGCTGCCGGTGTCGTGCTGGCCCATGCCTGCATCGAATCGCGACAACGCAGTCGCGGTTCGGGCCTAGCGCGGCCGACGGGGCCGACGTTCGTAGCGTTCCTCGTCGAGCGCGCATCGAGCGACGGTCGACTGTAAGTCTTCTGAATCCTTGGCCGTTAAGCTGTCGCGGGGACCGGCACGTCGGTCTCGGGGACGTCCGTGCATCGTGTTTTTGCTTTGGCATTGCCTTTGCGAACAACGTCGTTGGGCAAAAAAAAGCTCTCATTTGCTGAGTTTCTGGGGCCTTTGT
>CANMZR010000040.1 GCA_947502375.1 Polyangiaceae bacterium | reverse complement strand
GCCACCGCTTCCACCCGCGGAGGCTGAACCGGGCGGCCGCTCGATTGGGGCCGGTTTTCCCAGTGATTCTTCACTTTTTTACGCAGGTGCCCAGCATCGTGCCCTGGTACAGCTCGCACGTGCCAGTGCCGCAGTCACCGTCGTTGCAGCAAAACTTGGCACAGCCGCCGTCCGGGTGACACGTGTGTCCACCCTCGCAATACGGACCGCCCATTTCATCACACGCTTCACAAAGCTTCGCATCGTTCGGTGCCGCGTAACACTGGAACTTACCACCACCAGCGTGGTCACAAGCTTCGCCGGCGCCGGTGTCACAAGGCTCATTGGTGACCGGATTGCACGGCGGCTGCAAGCACTCTGTGGCGCACGTGCACTCCTGGCAGTGCCCCAACTTCGTAGCTGCCGCGTCGATCTCCGGGGTGCCACAAAGCTTCTCATCCATCTCCGTTTGGGTGATGAGGCAGGCGACGCAGTTCAATATCCCCTTGCAGACAGCGAGCTCCGAGCAACAGGAGTTGGTGAGGCAAGTCGTGCAGGCGTTCGGCTTCTCGAAGATCTTTGAGCAGTCGCCCGTAGGCCCACCACCCGCACCGCCGCCGCCATTCAGGTCGGTGCAGTCTGGTTCTACCGGAACAAAGCACGCGCCCTTCGAGGGGGAGACTGCCGGCGCGTCGCACGAGGCGTCGGTCTTCACCACGGTGCCGCCGGTGCTTGAGCTCACAGCCACCATGGCCGTGGTCGCGGACGCCGGGCCAACTCCGATTGAGCTGCTAGCCGCTCCGCCGCTGCCGGTATCCGACGAAGCGCTGCCGCATGCCCCCGCGGCCAGCGTAAAAATTCCCAGGCTCGCGACGACGACACAGACTTTAAAATTCATGGATAGCTCGCGCTTGATAGGTGGCGAAAAAAAGACGGGACAAAACGAACCCACTCGGGATACTGCGCGATTTCTTTGCGATTCTCAAGAATTCATCGCCATCGGAAGGGCATTTTCTTGGGGCCCGAACCGGACGCAGAGCCGCGCTCGCTCGATGGTGCACGAGGGGGGACTCGAACCCCCACACCTTACGGCGCCGGAACCTAAATCCGGTGCGTCTGCCAATTCCGCCACTCGTGCGCAAGGACCCGCCCGCCGGCTCCGTTGCTCTCTCTAGTTTCCCGTCACAGAAGTTCGCCAGCGAAATCATACGCCCCCGTTTGTTGCGAGGGCGCGTGATTTCGCCGCCCTACGCATCCTTCTTGCTCCGGGGCTGCCGATACTTTTTTTTGCTTGGTGAATCTCTGATTCACCAACCTAGCGCGTCAGACGCCTCAGCGGAATGCGAAACGAAGGGCCCGCGAAACGAGGGCCTCGGTCACAGGGACGGAGGCAACGCGTTCGTAAAGTCACCGATGCTGGGCAGGCGGGTTGCGTTGGTGGCAGAGTGAACGTTTCCACCGGCGGAATGGTACACAGCGTCGTAGAGCCAGCGAACCTCCAGGCCATTCGCTGCGAAGCGCGCGGCCGTCGCCGTCCGATCGCTGGCGAGAACGTCCGCACCGCCAGCGGCATAAAGCCCCGCGCCAAGAAAAATGCCGTTGACAGGATTGGACCAATCCGGGCGCCCTGCGGTGAAGTAGAGCGGCAACGGAACGACATCCGCAGCGGTCAAGCCAAGGTGTTTCAGCACGCCTTCATCGAAGACGGTTTTGCCGTTGATGAGGTAGCTGCCACCGTTCATTGCAAGGTCGAGTTTCACCTGCAGGCCTTTGCTGTAGGGTCCATAAACACTCGGATGCAGCTTGCCTGCCTCGGCGGTGCTGACGACGAGGAGCCTTGTCTTTTTATTGGCATCGAGGACGAACGTCAGCAGCTCGTCGACGTGCTTCGTAGCCAGCCAGCTCGTATTCACCCAGAACGGCGCTTGCAGCTGTTGCGCCTCGAAAAACGCCACCACCGCCGGATGCAAGGTCGCTCCGGTGTCGGTATTTTGACCGTAGTAGATGCGGCCGAGCGGCCAGCCAGGAACCGGTGGGCTCACCTCGAGGTTGCCATACCCGTCGATCGCTTCATCGCCAACCGGGAGCGAGCGAGGTGCACCCACCTCGAGGTAGCCCATCCCCGGACCACGGAGAGTCAACGCATACGAGTCTTGCCCACGATTCGCCCGAAGCGCGACGTGCATCGGAGGAAGCGTCGGGAGTTGCGTGTAACCCAATTCGACGGTGTCCTGCACCCACATCTCGAGGAGCTTCTTGGTCGCATAGGGAGGCAAGAGATTGGCCTTCGCGTCCACCGTCACGAGCCCGAGCTCCGTGAGAAAGGTCGAATTCGCAAGCGCGCCCGTCGCCGTATGAATCGCAATCGGGACCGCCGAGCTCGGCAAAAGAAGCAGCGGCGCGACCCGCAATGCCACCTCATCCGACGCGAGCTGTTCGCCGTTCTTTGAATACGCACGCACGACCACGCGTGCCTCCCCGGACCATCCACTACCCGCGAAGTTCCGCGCGTCGATGCCGAGCTCCAGCACCTCCGCGACGGCCAACGGCCCCACGACAGGCGACGCCTCGGCCCCGGCAAAACGCAGCACGCGAAGGTGCTCCGCGCCGGTGACCACTTCGACGACCACGCTGCCGGCTGCCGCGAAAACGTCGGCGCCAAGCTCTACCCGCAGGCTTGCGAGATCGGCGAGGTCGTCGCCGGTCGCTGTCGCATCGTCCACGTCGGGCACGCCGTTCCCATCGTCGTCGTCAATGTTTGCGAGCACAAACGCGCCGCGCTGCCACGCGAACACGCTGCGTCCGTCGAGGTCGGCCGCGTCGAGCACGCCGTTTCGGTCCGTGTCGGCGCACGCATAGAGCTTCCCGGCAGGGGGCAACAGGCTGCCCTGCCCCGCGCCTCCGGACCCCGTGCTGCTCACACCGTCGACACTCGTCACAACGGCACCGCTCGTCGTCGGCGACTTTCCCCCGCCACCCGAAGCTGCGCTCTCCTGGGGGCCGCGAAGCGCACAAGCCGACAGCCCGAGCAGTGCAAAAAAAATGGCGTGGTTGAAGAGCGGTGGCATTCGAAATTCGCGCGGGACCGGGCGCGTCAGAGGAAGAAGACTTTGACCAGAATATCCCCAATTCCGATAAGCGCGGCACCCGCGATGAGGCCCGCGCAAATCGGCTCGTGTGAGCCCACCCAGAGGGTGTGACCCGGCGTCCCGGGCTGCTCCCCGTGGCGCTTGTGCATCCACGCGAAAAAGGCGGCGCCCATGAACATGGCCATCGTCGAATCCGGCGGTAACACGACACCGAGACCGATGGCCATTGGACTCAGCGGGAACTTTCCTTTACTGCGAATTCGCAGCACTTCCATCACGACAGCGGCGAGGGCCGCCACCGCCATCGAGAGGATGATCGACTTCGTAAGAAGCGTGCCGCCGCGCCCGCCAAAGATCGCCGTGACGAGCTCGGAGACGCCCTTCCATTGCAGCGCCGATGGGAACCCGAACGGACCGCCTTCGGGTGCCATCTTCCCCTGAACGCTGTCGCCGGGTCGATAGTCCGAGAGGAACAGCAAGTAGAAAAGGGGCGTGCTCGCCAGCGCCCCCGCGACGATGCCAATCGTGTGCCCCACGGCTTGCTGACGCGGCTTCGCCCCGAGCATGTAGCCAGGCTTGATGTCCATGAGCAGATTGCTCGCATTGCCCGCCACTTCGACGCACATCACGCCAGTCATCAAGTTCGTCGGAGGATGCTTGGGATCGAGTGCGCCGAACAAAAACTGAGGAATTTTGCTGAGCGCACCAGTCGGAGTGATGCTCGTCATGCCCGTGCTGGTCGCAGCAATCAGGGTGAGGACGATGATGAGCGGCAACGCGGTCAGGCCAAAAACCCAACTGACACCGAACCATGCGTGAGCCATCCAGGCCCCGATGACGCCAAAGACCGGCACGCCCACGAAGGAGACCTTCATGGGCAACTCGATGTGGGCGAGTTTGTCGAGCGCGGAGGCGTCCCGCTTTTTGCGGAACGATTTCAAAGCACCGATGAACACCTCGGGCTTACTGAACAGCCCGACCAGCGATGCGACGACCATGATGACGATGCCCCACCAGAGCGCCCAGGTGTTGACGACGTGGGTGCGCGTGAAGGAGCCGTCCGCCTTCGGGAGAATTTCACCAATCGCAATCATCCACGGGACGATGACGACATAGTTGAGGAACATGCCCAGGAGCATTCCGCCCGCCGAGCGCATGCCCATGAGGCCACCCGCGCCGAGCATCGCGAAGTCGAGCGTTGGCGAGAGACCGAGGTTCCGGATGGGCACCTTCGCGAGTGTCGGCTCGGGAACCCAGCCCTTCTCGACGAGCCAGTAATACCAAATGTCGAGCTTGTGGGTCAGGTGCCACACCTTCTTCAATCCGAGCCATTTTCCCTGCACGAGCTGCATCAGGTTCTCACCGGAGAGCACCCCGACCAGCGCCGACAAGCCCCCCGCTCGCGCGAGCGACCGTGCCTTCTGCATCCCCTCGCCGCCGGTTCCCGTATAGAGCGCATCGAGCACCACGCCGCAGGCCTGCCCTTCGGGGAACGGTTGCTGTTCGTCGTTGATGAAGCGCCGCTTCATCGGGAACGCAACGAGCACGCCGAGGACCGACAAGACGACGTTGAAGAGGAGCATCTGCCACCATGGAATCAGCGTGTTCTGGATCCACATGTAAGCCGACATGCCCGAGATGAGTGGGCCGGTCATGTATCCCGCAGCCGTCGCGATGCTCTGGGCGGCGTTGTTCTCAAGAATGGATAGATCCTTCATGAGACCGAGCCCGGCCATCGTACGAAAGGCCGCGTAGGCCAGAATGACGCTCGTAAGACCGACCCCGAGGGTCCAGCCGGTCTTGGCGCCGATGTACAGATTCGTCGCTGAAAGCACCCCTCCCAAAAAAAATCCGGTCATGGCGGCCCGCAGCGTCAGCTGGGGCATGTCTCCGCGATAAACCTTCGAAAGCCACCACGCGTCTTTCTCCTCAATCGTCCAGGTTTCGATTTGATGGGGCGTGAGCTGCGGAATGGGCATCGTGGGGGGGTTCCTCGGTTGCGAAAGGTCCACGATACCTGCCCCGGCTCGCCAATTCCTAGTTCACCGAGAAGCCGCCCGTGCGACCATGCGCATCATGCAGTCGTTCAGAAACGTCCTCACGCTCATCGTTTGGGGTTTTGTCGCTAGCGGAACCGTCTTCGCGGGCGCGTGCGGCTCGAGTGGCGACGAGCCGGGCGCGGGCGGACAGCTTGCCGCGACCACCAGCGTCGGCAGCGGCGGCGGCGCGGGTGGAACGGTGGTGGTGTTTCCCTGCGGCTACGACTGCGCAACGATCACGACCGACGCTTGCCACGTGGCGAATTGCAATACGACCACGCAGACGTGCGAGGTCCTCGAAGCGAATGACGGCAAGACGTGTGACGACGGGAAGTTCTGCACGAAGGACGACGTCTGCGGCCATGGCGTGTGCGTGCCAGGGTTGGCCAACACCTGCGACATTCCGTCGGCCACCTGTCAGCTGCTCGCGTGCAACGAGGCGACGAAGACTTGCTCAGCCGGACTCGAGCCCAATGCAACCCCATGCGTTGACGCGGCGAATCTTTGCACCATCGACGGAAAGTGCCAGAATGGCGTCTGCGTCGGCACGAAGAATGACTGCTTTTTCGCTGCGGTTCCGAACGATTGCAACGTCGCGGTTTGCAACCCGGCGACGGGCACGTGCGACCCCGCGCCGAGCGGCGAGGGCCTCGCCTGCAAGGACGCGATGGACCTCTGTAGCGTCGGCAAAACGTGCGTCCAGGGGGCGTGCGTCGGCGGCAAGCCGAAGGTCTGCAGCGGGCTGTCGGTGGGCTGCACCACCGGTGTATGCAGCCCGCAATCAGGCCAGTGTACCGCGAAAAAACTGATGAACCTTGAGGCGTGCGACGATCGCGACGCCTGCACGGCCGACGAAGTCTGCGCGCTCGCGATCGACACATGCGGGAGCGGCGCGCTCACGTCCGCTTGCAAAAACGCAGACAACTGCTGCCCCGCAGGCTGCACGGCCACCACCGATTCGGATTGCCTGAGCCAGGTTGCCGCGAGCAACGACTTTTCTTGCGCGCTCCGAGGCGATGGCAGCGTGCAGTGCTGGGGCTACAACCTTTCCGGCCAGCTCGGGAACGGGACCAAAACCAACAGTGCCGCACCGGTTCCGACGCTGCTCGCAGACGTTCGCTCGCTCGCCCTGGGCAATGCCCATGGCTGCGCTGCGCTCGGCGATGGAACGGTCAATTGCTGGGGCTCCAACGTGTACGGCCAGCTCGGCGATGGCACAAAAACGAGCAGCCCGACGCCCGTCCCCGTGAAGAACCTCACGGGAGCCATCCGCGTGACCGCAGGCGACTATTTCTCGTGTGCGTTGCTCATGACCGGGAGCGTCAAATGCTGGGGCGACAATACGAGCGGTCAGCTTGGAAACGCTGTGAAAATCCAAAGCAGCCTGCCGGTCGATGTCATGAACATCGCTACGGCGACCTCGCTCGCAGCCGGCTATCGGCACGTCTGCGCCGGTCTCTCCACCGGTGGCGTCCGCTGCTGGGGGCGCAATATTTATGGCCAACTCGGTGACACGACGAAGGTGGACGCTGCGACACCGGTCAGCGCAACTGGCATCGCAAACGCCGTCGGAGTCGCCGCCACGTACGATTCCACCTGCGCCGTTCTCGCGTCAGGCGGGGTGCTCTGCTGGGGGTACAACGCGTCCGGCCAGCTCGGCAATGCAAGCACGGTGGCGAGTGCGTCGCCGGTCGCCGTGAGCAACCTCACCAATGCGGTGGCCCTCGGCACGGGAACCTCGCACGTTTGCGCTACGCGCGATGACGGGACCATGGCGTGCTGGGGCGCGAACGGCTACGGGCAACTCGGCAACGGGCTCGAGACGAACAGCTCCATTCCGGTGGTCGTTACGGGCGTCACCCACGCGCGGGGTCTGGACGGCGGCGGGAATCACACGTGCGTCAACAGCACGGGCTCGTTGCGCTGTTGGGGCCGAAACCTTTACGGACAGCTCGGTGTTGGCAACAAGCTCGACAGCCTTTTGCCCGTGTTCGTCGCCGCTTGGTAACGGCTCCCGAGAACACGCAACCGGGGCTCGGCTCGGATGCGCTCGGCCCGGGGGTGGACTCGGCGTGCCAGCCTCGATTCGTTAGAATCGAAAAATAAGAAACAGCACGTCGCCGAGTCAATAGCCGTCGCTTCGATGGACTCGGCGTGCCAGCCTCAACTCCGCACGTCGGAAGGAGCGCGCACGAAATCCAGGATCGCCTTCCGGCAATCGTTCGGCAAATCAACGAACTGAACACCGTTCGCATGACCGCCGTCACGTCCCTCCCGGCACCAACGAATCGTCGCACCCACCGTCACCGTCCGCCCCTCACGAGGCAGATCGAATTTGACGCGGACCTTCGCCTGCGCGGGAATTGCACCGGCCGTCCGCACGAGCATGCCCCCGAGGGAGATGTCCTCGCTGCGTCCATCGACCGTGGTTCCATCGTAAGTCAGTTCGGTCATCGTCACGTACGCCATTCGCTCGAAGAGACGTTGCACGTGGGGCATTGCGCGGGCGTTGTCGGGGATTCGACTGACGCGGTCGAGCTCACCCTGAAAGCCCGGCGTGGCGTCGCCGAGAAGTTGGGTCGTTCCTTCGGGCCAGCCAGTCGCTAGCGCGAGGGCTCGGGCGAAGGCCAACCCGTTATCGAAACGCTCCTCGGGTCGTGGCGCGAGCAACATAGCGAGGATCTCTGCGAAGTCGGCGCTGACATCGGGGCGCAACGTCCCCACGTCCGGCGGCGCCATCCCGCGCGCAAGCTTGGTGACGACCTGAGCCAACGTGCCCACGTAGGGGACGTCGCCCGTCAGGCACTCGAACAACGTAACGCCCGCCGCGTAGAGGTCAACGCGATGATCCACGGGACCTTCGCCGAGCAAAAGCTCCGGTGCCATGTACTCCGGCGTACCAAATTCCGCGCGGTCACCCGAGGGACCATCGAGGTTTGCCCCACTCAAAGCCGCGATGCCGAAATCAAACAATTTGACGACTTCGCGCCCGTTCTCGAGTGCGATGAAGACGTTGCTCGGCTTCAGATCCCGATGAACAATCCGCTTCTCGTGCACGTGGGCGAGCGCTTCGCACATTTGTCGACCGAGGTGCACGACCTCCCTCACAGGCAACGGGCCGCGCGCCGCGATGATGCCGTCGAGCGTGCGCCCGATGAGCATTTCCAGCGCTAAATACGGCCCCTTCAGCACGCAAATGCCCACATCGACAAGCTCGACGATTCCCGGATGCCTTACGGCGCTGATGGCTTGAGCCTCCAGCAGCAATTGCTCCTCCGATATTCGGACGTGCCGCGAACGTCGATGCACGAGCTTCAGCGCAACGATCCGGCCGGTTTCCGTTTGCTCCGCCTCGAACACGGTCCCCATGCCACCCCGCGCGATCTCGCGCCGTAGCGTATAGCGGTGATCGATGACGTCACCGACGATGGGATCCTTCAGCACGGGCCGGTAGCTTAACAGGGCTCAGCCCAACGCGTCGACAGGACCCGCACCTTCGCGCACAACGCGGACGTCGCCCCCACTGAGGTCGATGACCGTCGTTGGAATGGCCCCGCAGGCGTCGGCCTCGAGAACGAGGTCCAGTCCCGGAAACATCGAGTCGATGGTCCATGGGTCAATCAGCGCCTCGCCTTCAAACGCCGCCGTCGTGGACACCAGCGGGCGACCAAGTGCCGCGACGATCGCACGGGGTACCGCGTGCTTCGGGACCCTTATTCCCACTGTTTTTTGTTTGGTCATGAGCAGCTTCGGGACCTCCCGAGTCGCCTGCAAAATGAAGCAATACGCACCGGGTAGCAGACGCTTGAGCAAGCGGTATTCCGGGTTCTCTACGACCGCGTACTTGGCGATGTCGGCCAAGTCCTTGCAAATCAAAGCCAACGGTTTGGTCCGCTCCATCCCCTTCAGCTGGTAGAGGCGGTCAACCGCTTGCTTGTTCAAGGGGTCGCAACCGAGCCCGTAAACGGTGTCGGTCGGATACGCGATGATTCCACCCTTCTCAAGCACCTCGACAACGCGCTGAATTTTGCGCGGCTCGGGATGCTCGGGATGGATGGACAACAGCACGGCGGATCGATTCGGTCAGCCCTTGAGCGCTTCCGAGCCGCCGATGATCTCCATGAGCTCCTTCGTGATCGCCGCCTGCCGGGCGCGATTGTACTGAAGCGTCAGTCGCGCAATCATATCCGAGGCGTTGTTCGTCGCGGACTCCATCGCCGTCATCCGTGCGCCGAGCTCACTGGCTATCGACTCCAGCATGGCGCGAAACACGGCGAGCTGGACGTACATCGGCGCAAGCTCTTTCAAGAGCGTCACCTCGTCAGGATGAAACTCGTAGCGCAAGGTCGAAAGCGGCGTCTCATCATCGGACACGCCCCCGGTCGAAGGCCCATGACCCCCAGCGCCGGCTGCCGTTGCCCTTGTCTGAACGCTGGTATCCACAGGTAGCAGCCGCTCGCAAGTGAGCGTCTGTGTCATGGCACTCTTGAACTCGTTGTAGATGAAGTAGAGAGCATCCACCGGGTCCGCGGCTTTCAAGAAGGGCGCGAGTAGGATACGGCCGAGCTTCTGCGCACCGACCATCGACACGTCATCCCAGGCCCACTCGATAAACTCCATCGGCGCGTTGCGACGGCGAAAGTAATCCCGGCCCTTGCGGCCAATGACGACGAGTTGAACCCGTTGCCCCTCGGCCACACGGCGTCGCCATTCGCTCTCGGCGAGCTTACAAATCGTCGCGTTGAAGCTACCGCAGAGGCCGCGGTCGCTCGTGAACACGACGAGCTGCACGGAGCGCTCCTGCGACTCCGCAAGCAGCGGATGGATTGGCTTCGTGTCGGAGGGAGTCGAGAGAACCTCCTCCGGAACTTGCGCATCGGAAACCGCGCCCGTCACGAGCCCGAGGTGCACCCTGCGCGCTTCGGCGGTGACGTCGAGCAGCACTTGCTTGGTCTTGATGGCAAATGGTCGAAGCTCGGTGATGCGCTGCTGAGCGCGGTTGAGGCGCGCGCCAGCCACCATCTTCATCGCGCGCGTGATCTTCTGCGTGGACTTCACGCTCACGATCCGCTTTCGGATGCTCTTCAGCGACGGCATGGGCTACGCCTTCTTGCTCGGATCGGCGACGAACACGAGCGCGAACGCCTTGATGGCCTTTTCGAGCTCAGCCGTGATCTCATCATTGAGTTCCTTTTTCTTGACGATCTTCGGCAAAAGCTCAGGAAACTTTGAGTCGACGTACGCTCCGAGTTCCAGCTCATAACGACCCAGCGAATCAACGGGTAGTTGATCCACAAAGCCCTTCGAAGCTGCGTAAATAATCAGGATTTGGCGCTCGACCGACTGCGGTACGTACTGCCCTTGCTTCAGGATCTCTACGAGGCGCTTGCCCCGCTCGAGCTGAGCACGGGTCTTCGCATCGAGGTCCGACGCGAATTGAGCGAACGCCGCCATCTCTCGGTACTGGGCCAGGTCGAGGCGCAGCGTTCCGGCGATCTTCTTCATCGCCTTGATTTGCGCGTTGCCACCGACGCGGCTGACCGAGATGCCGACGTTGATAGCGGGACGCACGCCCGAGTAGAACAAGTCCGACTCGAGGAATATCTGGCCATCCGTGATGCTGATGACGTTGGTCGGAATGTATGCCGATACGTCGCCGGCTTGTGTCTCAATGACCGGCAGCGCAGTGAGCGACCCACCGGAGTAGGGATCTTTTTTGATCTCGTAATCGCTCGCAGTGAGCTTGTCTTTCAGCTGCTGCTCAAGCTTTTTCTTGTCGGGGCCGCCCTGTTCCCACTTGTGAAAGAGGTCCTTGTCCAGCAGCTCAAACGCGGCGGCTTCGGACGTTTCGCGGCCTTGGTTGCCGACGTGAACTTTCCCATCGAGTCCGACGAACGCCGGGTCGCCCGAAGGCACCAGGGTGTCCTTCTTGACGACATAGAGACGGTCCGCCATTTTGGCTGCGCGCTCGAGAAGTCGCGAGTGAACGTAGAAGACGTCACCCGGGTAGGCCTCGCGCCCGGGCGGGCGGCGAAGCAGCAAAGAGAGCTGACGATACGCCACCGCCTGCTTTGACAGATCATCGTAGATGCAGAGCGCATGACGTCCCGTATCGCGAAAGAACTCGCCGATCGTCACGCCGGTGTACGGCGAGATGAACTGAAGCGGAGCCGTGTCACTCGCGGTCGCGGCAACGACGACGGTGTACGCCATCGCGCCGTGCTGCTCGAGCTTGTCGACGACCTGGCGCACGGTGGACTGTTTTTGGCCGATAGCGACATAGACGCAGAAAACGTCCTTGCCCTTCTGGTTGATGATCGTGTCGAGCGCGATTGCGGTTTTGCCGGTCTGACGATCACCGATGATGAGCTCGCGCTGTCCTCGACCAATGGGGATCATAGCGTCGATCGCCTTGATCCCGGTTTGCATCGGCTCGGTGACGGGCTGACGAGCGATGATGCCCGGCGCCTTGACTTCAACCCGGCGGCGCTGCGTCGTCTCGAGCGGCCCTTTGCCGTCGATGGGCTGACCGAGAGCGTTGAGCACTCGGCCGAGGACCCCATCCCCAACGGGCACGTCCATGATGCGGCCGGTGCGATTGACTTTCGTGCCTTCGCGAACGAGCGCCGTGTCGCCGAAAAGGGCGCAGCCGACGTTGTCCTGCTCGAGGTTCAGCACGATGCCGTAAACGGCTCCTTGCTCGTTGGCCTGGTCAGGCTGAAACTCGACGAGCTCACCGGCCATCGCTTTACCGAGGCCGTGCACGCGGGCGATCCCGTCGCCCACCGTGAGAACCGTGCCGGTTTCGGCGACACTCGGGGCACCCTCGATCGCCTGGATCTGGCGCCTGATGATCTGCGAGATCTCTTCCGCTCGGAGCTGCATGTCTTTCAATTCCTCGTGATGTTGTACGGGCCGGTAGCTCAGGATTGGCGTAACGAAGCCGACAGCCGATCGAGCCGGCCTCGAACGGTTCCGTCGATCACGCGGTCGCCTATTGTGGCAACCACGCCTGCAATGAGCGCAGGGTCTTCTTCGGTGGTGATGACGACCTTCTTACCGGTCGCTTCACGAATGCGTTCGGCCAAACGTTGGACGTATGCCGGGGAGAGTTTCTGTGCACTGCGAATCGTCGCTCGAACCACACCCTCATGCTCGTCGCTCATACCGGCGAGGAGCTGAGCCACGTCGGGAAGGAGCGAAAGGCGCTGGCGTTCTGCCAAAAGCCCAAGGGTTCTTACCACCGAATCCGAAGCCTGAAGGCGCTTTCCTAGATCGGTTAGAACGGCGGTGCGGGTCGCGTCGGTCACGTTCGGTAGCCGATCGAGCTCTTGAAGTTCCGGGCTCAGCGCGTACGCCTCCGCGAACCGAGCAAACTCCGCCACCAGCGCCGCGAGCGTGTGGTTCTCGCACCCAAGTTCGAAGACGGCGCGCGCGTAACGTTTTGCAATCGCCTGGCTCATGATGCGGCTCCGGTCACGCCACCGTCACTTGGGCTCTTCGTGAGAGCACCACCGAGTTGGTCGAGGAATTCCTCGCAAAGACGCTTATGGTCGTCATCGTTCAAGGTCTCGCCGATGAGGGTTTGCGCTGCCCCGAGCGCGCCCTCGAGCGCGTCGCGCGACAGCCGGTCGCGGGTGGTCTTGCCTTCCTGATCGATGCGAAAACCAACGTCAGCGAGCATGCGGTCGCGGGCTTGGCTCAACTCCTCGCGGAGTTGAACTTCTTCGAGCTTGCCCTCTTCGGCATAGTGTTGGCGTAAGGAGGTGAGTTTTTCGTCGAGATGGTCGAGCTCCGACTGGTACTCTGCCACGCGCTTCGTCGCGCTGTCTTTGATCTCCTGGGCTCGCTCGATCGCCAGCATGATCGTCGCGCGACGCTTCTCCAAGGCCGCGGCAAGCGGCTTGCCTCCAAAGCGCTGCAAAAGGAATAGCAACAGCGCGAAGTTGATCAAGTTCGCGAGCAGCGGGATCGGCGTGTTGCGCGGATCGCACTCGTCGTCATGATTCTCGTAGCGCCACGGGTACGGGGTCAGGCGCCACTTCCACCAGGCGCTACCACCGAAGCGCACCGCAAACCAGCCCGTATCCGACGGGCTTAGACGCGGCGGCGCCGCAATCGCTTTGACGTTGTCTACGCCAAGCCAGCCATGGAAGAGGTTCACATTTTTGGGCGCGTCATCGGGGCCTTGGCCGACGCAGTTGCCGTGTGAATCCTTTGCAAACGGTGAATCCTTCGGAAACGCGAGGACAGGGGCACTTCCCAACTCGGGCGTGACCGAGCCGGGGTTGCGCTTCAATTGCTCGATGAGCTGACGCGCATTGCGCTGATCGTGACCGGGCCGCATCGGTGGCTGGGCGTTTGCCCCCGGCTCGGGACCGCCCACGGGCGGGTGCCAGTTCGGAAGACCGGTGGCCGGATTGAGTGTGTTATCGAACTTGCCCGAGGGCTTCGCCGAAGCGGCGGGCTTCGCGGCCGCTGGCACCCCAGCCGCGGGGGCTTTGGCCAGCACCCCAGCCGCGGGGGCTTTGGCCAGCACCCCAGCCGCGGGGGCTTTGCCCAGCACCGGAGCCGCGGGCTTCGCGGGCGGCACCACGGGAGCCGCGGGGGCTTGGGCGAACGCCGAGGCCGCGAAAAAAACGCCGAAAGCCACCGCGCCCGCGAACGAAAGAGCGACGGGCATCTTGGGTAACAAGGGGGGTAACAAGGCAGAGCGAAAGCGCACCGTGCTGCGGAGCATCATGAGCGAACCTCCCGACCGAGAACCCGACTTGCGATTTGCGCGGCTAAGGACGTGCGTTGCTCGACAAGGCCCTTTCGGATCGTAGCCGCTTCGACTTCGAGAGCGCCGAGTCCCGTTCCGAGTTGTTCAGCCACGGCAGTCCGCGCCGATCCCGTCATTTCGGTCTCGAGCTGCTTCAACTTGGCTCGGAGCTGCTCGCGATCGACAGCGGCACCGCGGCGAACATCTTCGATGCGCGCGTCAAGGCGACCTTTTAGCGCCAAGGCCTCGTCGTCCAGCTCGCGAGCATCGTCGACAGCGCCCGCGCTGCGGCGTTCGCGCTCGTCAAAGACCTTGAGCAAGGGGTCGAAGATGAGGTCCTTCATCAACACGACAAATGCCGTGAAGAGGAGGAACTGGGCAATCGCCGTACCGTCGAGATCGAGGTTCACGGCGCCCGAAGCAAACATCTGCGAGGTGTGCATGGCGAAGGCACGGGCTTCAGGGCCAAAGGGTTAAAGGACCCGTCAACTTGAAGCGCGCGAGCGCGCATCTACCATGCCCCGACTCGGAGGGAAAGGGGCTGCTAGCCTGTCCAGGTCTCGAGTCGAAGTCCTTCGAAGGACGCATACTGGGCGGGATTGCGAGTGACGACGATGAAATCACGGCTCAATGCGACGGCCGCGGTCATCGCATCATCGAGTTCGAAGGGGGCCGAGGGGGTCGTCGCGAGCTTGGAAAAAGCCTGCGCGGCCAACAGATCGAAAGGCGCGACCCGGATCGCCGACACGAGCGTCACCACGTCTTGCATAAACCGCACGCTCCGGTTCAAGCGAGCGGCCACCAGCAATTGGCTCACCGTCACCGCGCTCGTCCAACGTTCCCGGGGTGGAACCTGGGTCAAACGGCGGACGAACACCGGCGATGGTGTCGCTCGGAGGGCCTCAGCGAGGGTCGAGGTATCCAAAAGGTAAGCCATCAGCGGCGCTTCAGCACAATCTTGGCCCCCCACTCAGCAACCAGAGCGTCCACGAATACGTCAGAACCAGCCGCTCCGCAAAGCGCCAGCAAAGGGTCCTCGGCGCCGTCGCTCCAATCGACGGCACCGTCATCCGGGAGGTCTCTCAGCGGAACGATGACGGCAACCGAAGTTCCACTGCGCTGAATAAAGGTGCGTGCTCCGGTGCGCTCGGCTGCCTGCGCCGCAGCCTGAGCGAAAGGCGACAGCTGCTCGTAATCAATCCCGTAACGCTTCACGGGCCGCACGTTAACATGCAGCCGCCGCTTGGAACACAGAGGAGCTGCAGCTAACCGAGAGCGTCCTCGAAACTTCCCGAGAGCAGCGCGGCCGTGCGCTCGAGCGTCGCGAGTTCCACCCCTTCGACCGGCGGGGCACGGCCCGCCTCATCGCGGAGCTCGGCCAGCGCGCGGGGATTGCGATACCAATCCTCGTCGTGGCGTTCGACGAGCGCTCGGCGTGCCTCGGCACCTGCAAAAAGCCCGCAGAAGGCCGCCCCGTCACCCGGTCGGAGAGTCGGAAAGACAGCAAAAAAATCCGGAGAAGCACCGCCGCCGAGGACGCGTTCTGCGAGTTCGCCCTGGCGCTCACGAGCGACGCCAAAACTTTCCCGAGCCGCATCCTGCATGACAACTCTCCAGGCATCGACTCGCGACGACGTAAGAAACGCCGCGGCAAGTGCTCGACGGTGGTCGCGAGCCGCCCCCTTCGAGAGACCGAGGACGCGCACCGCGAAGGATTCCTCCGCGACGATCGAAGCGAAGAGGGAACGATACTGGTGTTTACGTAGGCTCATCGGATGCTGGTGCACGGCGAGTGGCAACGAGCGGGGCCGACAGGCTTCGAAGACGCGCATGCCGAAAGAGCCGAGCGCGCGGGCGTAGGAGGTCGCGCCGATGGGAGGCGGCACTTTCAACGGCCCGAGCGGCAGCCCGCGAGTCCAGTCCTCGCGAGCGAAGACCGAACGGATCCAGCGCGCGGACGGGCGAACCGGCCAACCATCGCGGGCGCCGGGTGCAAGGGATAAATGCAGCGTTTCATGCCACTCCGAGGCATTCATGGCGCTCGCGAGGCCGTCGGTCGTCTGAAGCCAGCGTTCCGCCAACGTCAGCGCTGCGCGCGGCTGAAGCTCGCTGCCCTCGGCCACTTCATGAACGGCGAGCGAGCGGCAAGAAAAGGGCACCGAGCGCTCCCTATCAAACCGCCGCTCGAGGTGGCGCTCCGCCGGCTCCGTCAGCACTTGGAGCCATTCCCCAAGTTCGTCCGCCGCGCGTTCGCGGACCTTCACGTGACGACCCCCGACAACCTCGCGACGCAAGCCCCGGACGCTTATCGCCTGCGAGCGGCCGCGAACCTCGCGCGGTAGGCCCCACGCCACGGCGAGCTCGAACCGACTTTTGTAGAGCACGTCTTCCAGCCAGAACGTATCGACCCACTCGGCGAGCGCTCGTGCCACCGGATCGCTCGCGCGTTCGCGCAGCTCGTGACGCACTTCTTCGTGAATCAACGCCTCGGGGATCGGACTCCGCGAGAGCTCACGCGCAGCCAGATCGCATTCGAGATCGAGCGGCTCCGCTAGCGCCGCCAATTCGGCCCCGCGGCGTCGCCATGAGAGCAGTGCGAGCGCGAGCGCGCTATCCCAGCGGGTCCAGTCACCGAGCTCCATGGATCCGCTCATCCGTGAATGGCCGGGCCTGCCCCGAGTGATTCATTGATCGCACCTTCGACCTCGGCGAGCTCGGCAAAGCGTGCGAGCGTCTTGGCTTCATCCTCTCCCACGTCGAGAGCGAGCTGCCTCAGGACTCCGTAGTGACGTGCTTCGCTCGCCATGAAACCGACAAAAAATGCTGCCGAATCATGCTCTCCACGCGCCTGAAGGGCCTCGGCCAACAGCTTGAAACGCTCGCAGGACCGCGCCTCGATAAGCGCTCCGGCGAGCAAGCGATCCACCATCCGTTCACGACCGCCCTTCGGGCCCTTCACGTTGCGAAGCAAGGCGGCCGCGTAATCATCCACGGGCGGTGCGCCCAGCTCGAGGCCACGCCGCTCGAGCTCCGCGAGCACTTGCTCGAAGTGGGCGAGTTCCTCCTGGGCGAGCGCTACGAGGGGCCGCACAATCGAGGGCGCCCAGACAGCGCGCCCTGCCAGTGCCAACGCACTCGAGGCTGCTTTCATCTCGCAGTGTGCGTGATCGATGAGAACGAGGTCGAGACGCTCGACGGCCCGGGCAGCCCAGCTCGGGACGGTGGCGCTCGTGAGGCAGAACACGAGTCGATCCATGGCGCATCTGCGCGACGCTGGGAAGCTCTGAGGTGGGCTCGCCGCTCAGAAGGAATCAGGCGCTACACTCGAGGAGTCAACAAAGTAAGTGAGCTGCACCAGCACGGTCGTGATGGGCGGCCCCTGGATCGAACGGCGAAACGAGGCTTCAACGCCAAAACGCGGCTCTACGTACCCCAGACCGCCGCTGACCGCGTGCGAAGGCTCGAGCCCGGTCGCGGCCAGCGCGTCGAAACGATAGCCGGCACGCACAGGAACGCGATTCAAGAAAAGATACTCGGCTCCGCCCATCAGCCGCGGACTCGGTTTCGAATAACTCGTCAAGTCGACTTCAGCGTCTGCCTCGAGCGAAAAGTCTGCCGTCCCAAATCCGAGCGCGCCGCCGAAGACCGTCGGCAAGAGACCGTTTCTCGGATAAGTCAGGTTTTTTCCGTACGCAGAGATGGCCAGCGACTCGATAGGCTTGATGGTGAGCCCCGCATCTGCGGTGAAGGCTGCGACCATCCGTTTGCGAGCGAGCGCGCCACTCGCATCCGGCGCCACCTCGGGATCGACCAGGCCGCCCGACGCACGGCTCGCCCCGAGCGGACCCAGGCCATTCTGTTGAACGTTCAAGAAGCGACCGCCAACGCCGACGTGAAACTCGGGACTGACTGCAAAACCCAACGCAACGCGTGAGTCGAGGGTTTTTCGACCAAGCCCCGCCGGGTCCTGAAACCCAGCCATGAAACTCATGCCGCCAGAAAAACGCCGCGTCGAGTCCATGACCGCACCGCCAATCACCTGCCGATTCGCCTCCGGCGAAAAGCCTCCAAGTGCGGCGAGTTGGTAAGTCCGAGTCAGCCCGAGATTGGCAGGATTCCCGAACACCGCATCGATACCGCTGCCAAGCGCGTG
>CANMZR010000039.1 GCA_947502375.1 Polyangiaceae bacterium | reverse complement strand
TGCAGCTTCCGGCAACCCTCCCAGGTACCTCGCGCGAGCGAGCGCCTGCCGAAGGCCACCGATGCGATCGACGAGCCCGCGGGTCGCCGCCTGTTCTCCGGTCCACACGTGCCCTTGCGCGACCGCATGCACCGCCTCGGGCGTCAGGTGGCGCCCTTCGGCCACGCGCCCGACAAACAGGTCGTAAAACTGCTTCACCTTTCGACCGAGCACGACGTGCTCGTCGTCGGTGAATGGTCGAAACAGCGACTCGGCGTCGGCGCGCGGCTCGACGCGATTCATCGCCATGGAAACCCCGAGTTTAGTTAGCAAGCCGACGAAATCCACCTTGCCGTAAAAAATACCAATCGAGCCGGTGAGCGTCGCGCGGTTTGCGAATATCTCGCGGCCGGCGACGGCCGCGTAATAGCCACCACTCGCGGCTTTGCTGCCCATCGAGACGATGAGCGGCTTCGCCTTCGCGGTCAGCGCCGCTTCACGCAGGATCACGTCCGCGGCCAAGGAGGAACCGCCGCCGGTTTCGATGCGGAAAAGCACCGCTTTGACGGAGGCATCTTCGCGTGCGCGCTTCAGCGCCCTGGCCACGGTGTTCGAGCCCGCGAGCTTGATACCGACCAGGGGCACGTCGCTGCTCTCACCATCGACCATGTCACCGTGGAGATACACCACCGCAACTCGACCGGGCTGCAGCCAATGATTGGGCGCTTCTTCGAGCGACTCCGGCTCGACGATTTTCATGCGGCGCCCAAAAGTCTCTTCGACGAAGCGATCGATCTCGTCTTCGTAAGCCAGAACATCGACGAGCTTCGCGGCGAGCGCCTCGGACGCGATGAGGGGGCCAGCCCCAATGCGCGCCCGAGCCTCCGCGACCGAGAGGTGTCGGCCACGCGCAATCGTGCTCATGAGGAGTTGGTCGTACTCGCGCAAGAGCTCGCGTGCCCCGTCTTGACCGACCGCCGTGGGCCCCTCGGTGAACTGCTCGGGGGCGCTCTTGTACTTGCCAATGCGCACGAAATCCGCACGAATACCGAGCTTTTCTAGCAATCCGCCGAGGAAGTACGAGCTCGACGCAAGCCCGGCGAAGCGCAGTCCGCCCGCCGGATTCATCGCAATGCGGTCGGCCTGAGAGCACACGTAAAGTTCACGGGCGGTCGCGTCTTCGAGATGACAGAGCACCTTTTTCCCGCGTTGCCGCAGGTACTCGATGGCGTCGATCCACTCCTCGGCGTGAGCGATGCTCGGCGCGGGGTCGGCACGCGGAACCAGGAGCACACCCTCGATGCTCGAATCTTCGGCGAGCTGCCAGAGCCGACGCATCCACCGAACGTGGCTCCGGACGCCGGGCGTCGCATCGAACCGAAGTTTGACCACCCGACCGAGCTTCGGCAACCGCGCAGTCTCCGTGAACCCGCGCCACGCGGCCGCTGCGTACGCGCCCGTTCCCGCGCGCGTGATCGCGTTGCCAAAAACGACACCCCCCGCGGCTTGAAGCTCGTCGAAATTCACTTCGAGCCCCGCGTTCGCAACGACGGCCGGTCGTTCGAGCGCGACGAACTGCGCCCCAGCTCGTAACATCCCGACGTGCGGGACCTGAACGGCGAGCGTAGCTCCCGCGGACCAACGCTTCGTGTCACTGAAGTAGGAGGCGGTGCCGCCTATCTCGAGCATGCGCCGACCGGCGATTGGACGCACGGCGAGCCCCATGTCGAGGCTCGGCGCGACCGCCGTTCCGGCCGCGCTCAAGGGAGAATTCCAATCTCGAAGGACGAGCGAAGCCCCCGCAAAATTCCACGGACGGAGCGTCAAGCCGCTCGATACCGCGAACAATTTGTGGGTTTCCAGCGTGCTCGAGTTCGACCACGCGAGCGTGGTTCCGAAGGCAGCCCAATCGGCCAATTTGAAAGCGTTTCCCCAGCGGACCCAGTCGTAGCGTTGGCCCTCCCGAGCGAGCGACAAGGGCGCAGGTGCGGCGCCGGGTGGCGTCATCCAGTCGACATGGAGGCCGGTTGCGAGCCGCCAAAAAGGCACCGCGGCGCCCGCTGAAAAGCCACGCAAGGAGCTCGTCGAACCGTCGCCCGTGCGGACGAGTGCGAGCCGCGCCTCGGGTCCCGTCATGAAGGCGAGGTTCGCGGGGTTGACGAGCGTGGAGACCTCACTTTCGAGACTGACCGGATTCTGCGACGGTAGCGCAAGGCCATCGGTGAGACGTGGCGCGCTCGAGTCGGCAAGTGCCGCGAGCGAAGTTGCCAAAAGCGCTGCGCTAACACCCCAGCCGAGTTGAGCCGCGGGAGACCACGCGCGACGAACGCACGAAAACCTTGGCGCTTTTCGAACCATCGCCCCGCCTCGCATCAAGTCAGCGCGCCTCAAGTCAGCTCGCAGCAAGTCAGCTCCCATCAAGTCAGCGCGCACAACGCCCGAAGCGCATCTGCCTCGGCATCGTAAGCCTTCTTCAACTCAAGGTAAGCGATGCGCTCGACCAGCTTACCGATGACCTTCACCTGGACGGCGACGTCGCCGAGGACGCGGCGGCGCGTGCGGCCGTCGCTCAGCGCATCGAGGTGGTAGGTACCGGCGGCACGAAAACGCTTTCGCCAGGCGGCATCCAGGTCACCATCCGCACGTGGGACAACGTGCCATTCTCCCGCGTGAGCATCGAGGCGAAAGGCGGCGTGATCATCCCAATTCAGGAGGGCTCGCGGAATGCGACTGCCTTCAAGCAGCTTCAACGGCGGCTTCGCTTGAAACCGCCAGACGCGCTTGAACTCACGCCCTTGAACGCCGTGCGCTATCGATGCGACCGACTCGAGAGCGGCAAAACGCGTCGCGAGCATGCGACCGAGGTAGGGGGACATGAGCGCCAACTCGACAACGTCGAGCGGTGCATCGATCTCGTGGGTGATTTCGAATTGCACGCGGTGTCAGCCTAGCTCGATTGAGATGATTGCGCCGGGCGATTTTAGCGAGGGTGCGATGGCAACGGAGAACCCGTCAATCGCGCGCCGAGAAGTGGGGTGATCGCACTCAAATCTTCGAACGTCTTGACCGGCAAAAAGCGGCTTTGCAAGCCATCTCTCGGCACCCTCAAGAAGTTCGTTTCGAGCGCCATTGTGAGTTCGCCAAGCAAGCGTTCGAATTGGACAGCGCTGCGTCCGGCGACCGTTTTATGGACCTCGAGGTACGTCCAGGCGAGGTCGAGGTCTTCGAGCGCGGTTGCGTCGATGATGAAGCTATTCGTGTTGAACACGGTGACCTGAGCAGCGTCAAACTGCGGCGGCAACCGGAAATTCTCGGCGATGATCGCCCGTCCTTCGTGGAGCACCGGACCACCCCCGGCATCGCCGGAGCGCTTGTCGACGACCTCCGCGGTCACCGAGCGTCCCGCAGCAATATGGTACCCGAGAACGGTCTCGTCGACGACGGCGCCGAGGTTGTCGAGATTCGATACCCACACGTAACGGCCGCCTTGGGCGCGAAACGGGGCGAGCAAACCACTCTGGCGGAGCGCGTCCGGCAGATCTCCATGGCCGGTCGCGTACACGCTCGGCTCGCCTTCGTGCCGAAAGAGTTCCCCATCGTGCTCGAGCCTCAAAGAGACGAATTGCTCGAAAGTCCTGGCCAGCTCCGTGCCGCCAGCGAGGGCCAGCGCCTGAGCTATCGGCGCGTCCGTGGGCTCGCTCGTCATCAGCCAAAGAGGTACCGGCGCACCGCGCTCGGCGAACGCGCGCACCTCATCGAGACGCAAGTCGAGGAAGGTCTTACCTGGCAGGACTTCGACGAGCGCTTTGACGACTCCGCCCATTCGCGTCGCCATGCCGCCAGCCAACACGCAGGCCGCGACACGCCCCTCGGCAATGGCCGCTCGACCGAGGTGCGCCAACGCCGCGTGCGGCTCGAAATTCTGAATGGTCCCGGCCGGAACACACTCCACTTTTCCCGGGAGCCGATTGCGGATGGCAGGCTCGCCCCCGAGCGTCTGTGACCACGCGAGGAGCAGGTCGCGAGAAAACCCACGACGCTCTAGGCGCTGAAGAAGCTGCGAATCGAGTTGGTCGAGAGCGAGTGGAAGCTCGAAAGCCTGAAGCGCCATTCAGATAAAGTAATCCGGCAAGAGTTCAGCACCGGGCGTCATGGCGTACCCGTCGAAGTCGACGACCCCGCGGGTACGCAGGAAGTCCTCGTCGACCAAAAACTGACCGGTGAGTTCGGCGCTCGGCGTCGTCAGAATGGCATGCGCCGCGTCGGCCATGATGTCCGGCTTGCGAGAGGCCCGCATCGTCATCTCGCCGCCGAGCAAGTTCTGCACCGCAGCCGTCGCTATCACCGTCCGCGGCCAGAGCGCATTCACGGCCACGCCCTGGTCCTTCAGCTCGCCCGCCATCCCGAGGACGCACATGCTCATCCCGAATTTCGCCATGGTGTACGCAACGTGTGGCGCAAACCAGCGCGTTTCCATGTTTAGCGGTGGCGAGATGTTGAGGATATGGCCGTTGCTCGATTGACGCAGATGAGGGAGCGCTTTCTGCGAGCAGAGAAACGTCCCGCGCGTGTTGATCTGATGCATCAGATCGTAGCGTTTCATCGGCGTGTGCTCGGTACCCGTGAGGTGGATGGCGCTCGCGTTGTTGATGAGAACGTCGATGCCCCCAAAAATCTCTACGGCCTTTTGAATCGCCGCTTCGACCTGCGCTTCCTCGCGCACATCCACGACGAGCGGCAGCGCCTTGCCACCGGCCGCTTCGACCTCGGCCGCAGCGCTATAAATGGTTCCCGGGAGCTTCGGGTGCGGGTCGGTCGTCTTGGCGGCGATGACGATGTTCGCGCCATCCTTTGCAGCACGCAAAGCAATGGCGAGGCCGATCCCTCGGCTGGCACCGGTGATGAAAAGCGTTTTTCCTTGGAGGCTGGTCACCACGGGAGCGTCGGCAATCGCCCCGCGCGAGTCAAGCATCGTCAACCGGACTGGCAGGTTGTTGGCCTTTCCTGGCTCACCTGACTACGAGTTCGTGGCGCGACGGCCGATGGGCTTGCGCCGAGGATGTGCATGTGGCGCTGACGATTGTCATCCATTCGAAGGACGCCGCAAAAGAGGCACCCGAGCTCGCGCTCACGTTTGACTCGACGCGTATTGCGATCGGCCGAAGCAAGAGCTGCGACCTTTGGCTGCCCGACCCGTCGGTCGCGAAACGCCACGCGTCCATACGACGTGAAGACGGTAAAACGCTGTTGCTTGACGAGGGAAGCATCAACGGCGTCACGGTCGACAAGGTCAAGCTCGCGCCCCATACCCCGTGGACGCTCGTCGAGGGCTCGTGGGTTCGAGTCGGCCGGTTGTGGCTCGAGATCCGAATGGCTGGGGGCATCGCGAGCACCCAGGCCGAGGTACGCCGGGTCGCCCTCGCTTTGACGAAACGCGACCTTGAGAAAAATCAAGAACCATCGGTCGCTGCGCTCGAGTTCGTCGGCCCGGATTCGTCGGCGCACGAGCGGCTTTACCTTCACGATCAAGGGCGCGAGTACGTGCTCGGCCGGGGTCGCGACGGCGACTTGGCGCTTTCCGACGAGCTTGCCTCGCGTCGCCACGCTGCCATTTCGTGGCGCGGCGACGGCTGGAGCGTGCGCGATCTGGGCTCGAAGCGCGGGAGCTTTCTCCGCACGATGCGCGACCCCGAGGGGCCGCCACTCGAAGTGCCACTCGACGGGGAGCCGCGTCTCTGGCGAACCGGTGAGCTCTTGCGGATCGGAACCACCCTTTTGCAATTGCTCGACCCCGTGACCGAGGCGCTTGAAGAATCGCTCGCCGCGACGGAGCTGAAGATGCACCGCGAGGAGCTTCGCGAGCCGCCGCCTGCACTGCGCAGCCCCGGGAAGGCGGACGCGTTCGGCGACGAATCGAGCGAGTCGAACGAGCCCGGCGAGGCACGCCAAACCAGCCGCGACGGCGACGGCAGCGGCGACGACAGCGGCGACGACAGCGGCGACGACAGCGGCGACGACAGCGGCGACGACAGCGGCGACGACAGCCACCCGGACGCTGGCACTGGCGCGCAAAAACCGCATTCGGCAGTGAGCCTCGACGCCCTGGTCGTCCTCGTGGCCCTCGGGCTCCTCGCGGTCAGTCTCGGCGCGCTCTCCTGGCTACTGCGCTGAGAGTCATCCTGACGCGACTCCGCCAACACCCTTCCGACCCGCGCGCCTTGATTCCGGAAAGCCACACGCGTACTCCTTCTTGCGTGAGCCTGGACCAGCGCCGCTTCGTGTTCGTCACCGGTAAGGGCGGGGTCGGCAAGACCACCGTTACGGCCGCCATGGCGACCGCGCTGGCCGCACGGGGCAAGCGCGTACTCATTGCGATGAGTGGTGCCCATGAGCGCCTCTCCTCGATGCTGGGCCACCCAGCGATCGGTCACGACGTCGTGCCGCTCGGGACAAACATCTGGGCGACGCTCATCGACGCGAACCGCGCGATGCAGGAGTATGGCGAGCTCGTCATCAAGGTCCGAGCGATCGCGCGACTGGTCTTCGAAAACCGCTACACCCACGGATTCTTCCGCGCCGCTCCCGGGCTGCATGACTGGGCGTTGCTCGGGAAGGCCTGGTGGCACACGACCGAATTGCTGCAGGGCCAGCCGCGCTACGATATCGTGCTGTTTGATGCTCCCGCCACAGGCCACGGCCTGGACATGCTGCGCGTGCCGAAGGTGATCCTCGATGTCGTACCTCCTGGGATTTTGCGCCGCGATGCCGAGCAGGCGTGGGAGCTGTTCCACGACGCTTCCAAGTCGGGGGTGGTGGTCGTCAGTTTGCCCGAGGACATGCCGGTCACCGAATCCATCGAGCTCGTCACGGCGCTTCGGAGCGAGCTCGAGTTCCCACTCGAACGCGTCGTCATCAACGCGATCTTCCCGAACCTATTCGATGAAGCCGAACGACTCGCCTTGACGGCGGACAGCGCACTTTTCGAGGCTGCCCGGCGAGGTCAGCACATGGCTCCTCCCGAGGCTGCGCTCGCAGCGGGAGTGCGCCGCGCAGCCCGCGAAGACATCCAGGCTCGAAACATCGAGCGGCTACGGAATGCCATCGGTGGAGAGACGACGTTGCTGCCATTTTTGCTCGGCACCGCGGGGACCCCGGCTGGAATTCGCGAGCTTTCGCGTCATTTCTAAAACGAGGTAAGACACACTTGTGAACCGTGAGCACGTGTTGGTAACCGGGTACCCGAGCCTGCAAGCTCGGAAGCTGCTCGAGCACATCCTCACCAGCGAGCCCGACACGCACGTGACCGTCCTCTGTCCCTCAACGCTGCTTCAAGCGGCGGCGGAGCACACCGAGCGACTCGGCGAAACATCCGCTCGAATCGAAATCTTCGAAGGCGATCCCTCCGCCCTTGACCTCGGACTCTCGGGGTCCGAAGTGCGCGCACTTTCGCGGAAAGTAACCCGGATCCACCACATGGCGCACGCGTCTCACGTCGGCCTCGACCGCCCGGCAGCCGAGCGTCTCAATGTAGGAAGCGCCATCGAAACATTGGAGATCGCGCGAGCGTGCCCCGAACTTGTGTGCCTCGTCCATCACTCCACCGCGCACGTCTCGGGCGATCGCGCGGGCGTCGTCTTCGAAGACGAACTCGACGAAGGACAAGGCTTTCACAGCGTCGAGCAGGAGACGCGCATGCGAGCCGAACTCGTGATGCGTCGAGCGATGCGAGACCTGCCCATCGCGGTCATACGGCCCACCATGATGGTGGGTGACAGCGACACCGGCGAGGCGGAGCGGCTCGACGGTGCGTACCTCCTGGTGATGCTGTTGCTCGGCCTACCCGGTGATCTCGCGGTCCCCTTGCCGACCGGCAGCAACAATCCCCTCGACATCGTCCCCGTCGACTACGTCGTCAAAGCCGCACGCTACCTCGGACGGCAACGCGACGCCCCCGGCCGGACGTTCCACCTCGCATCCTCCGAAAACCTGACCGCTCAGGAAGTCTTCGATACGATCGCTCGGGCCGGCGGACGACGAACCAAACGCAGCATTTTGCCGTCAAGAATTGCAACCATGTTGTCACGGACGCCTGCCATGGGGCGGTTCCTGCAGGAGCCGCGAGCGCTCGTGCAACAGCTCGCGACGAAGGCCCGCTACGACACCCGGCACGCCAAGCGCTTTCTCGACGGGAGCGGGCTTACGTGCCCACCACTCGAAGACTACGTAGCGACGCTGGTGGCCACGGTTCAAGACCGCGTCCGCGACCGTCAGCCAAACGAATCCATCTCGGAGTCCGGGCCATGAACCGACGCGTGGGGGCACGATGCCAGTAACGATGAGCCACGGGGGCCAGCGCGGGCGAGCCGAGAGCGGCGTTCTATTGTTGGCAACAGCGCTCGCGCTCGGAGGCTGCAGCGACGACGGTCGTAGCGGGGTCCCAGGCAACGCACTGGCATCCACCACGGGCGGCGCGGGCGGAGCCTTGGCGACGAACGGCGTGGGCGGCAGCGGCATGGGCGGCAGCGGCGGGTCGAGCGGCGCCTTCACGACGAACGGCGCGGGCGGCAGCGGGATGGGCGGCAGCGGCGCCAGCTTCGTTCCGGAGCCGATCCCGGACCTCGACCCCGAGCCGGCGGTCGCTTGCGCCAATATTCCGCCGGACCACTTCCAGTTCCTGGACGACGCCTGCAAAGCGAAGGTCGTTCCAAGCCATGTGGACCGGGACCTCCCGTGCGCTCTCGATGACGCGAGTTCCACCGTGTCTCTGAAGGACGGCGGCACGGTCACCTACCAAGCGAGCAGCGAAGCTCCGAGCTTCGACACCGCGTCCTTGAGTGCCTTCGTGCCCGCGGAGCTGATGGCGACGGTGATCCTGATTCGTCGCGTCAAGGGCGTTCCCTATTACCGGTACTTGAGCACCGGCGACCACGACACCCCTTACCAGCCCTGGAGCACGACGAAAGTCATCGCTGCTGCGAACGCCGCGGCCCAGCTACGAAGTTCGTCCAAAAGCAAAGTCGGCCTCACGGCGTCCGTCAATTCGAAGCCCCTCGGGGACCTCGTAACGAGCGTTTGCAATTACGACAATTCGCCGTACAGCTCGAACAGCCTCGGCCGTTATTTTCACAACATCGGTACGCGCAAACGCGCGAATGACCTGATTCACGCACTCTGGTTGAAGCGTCCCGATACCGAGACGTTCGGAGGCAACTACGGGGAGCTTGAACCCGCAGCACTCGGGTACACGTTCGTCGATGGCGCGAACGAACTTTCCATCACGAAGGACACGAGCACCGGACCCGCGAACCATTTATCCAGCCACACCATGGCAGACATGATGCGACGACTCGTTCTGCATCGCGAGGAGCCGACCTACCGCATGCCAGGGCTCCAGTGGCTCGATGTTCGCGTGCTATTTTACGGTGCCGAGGGCTCGATGAAATACGGGGAGTGGGGCGGCATGTCTGCCGACACGGCCGTCTATCTTCAGAGCGGGCATGACATGAATTACCTCGAAAAGCGTAGCCACGGTCGCTGGCGCATCTTCTCGAAGCTTGGCCTTGGGACGAGCGGCCAATTCCTGAACGTAGGCTACGCATGCCTGCCGGTGCTCGATGACCAAGATGCCGCGGTTCCAGGCTGGGGGCGCGAGTTCGTGATCGCCGCGCACCTGCCCGCCGGCGGTGCGAGTTGGGCCGAGCGTGACCGAATACTGGCGAAAGCATACCGGGCCATCGTCACTCGGATCGTGGACGGTCGGCTCTAAATCGCCTACTCCTTCCGCGATGGGTTTCTACGAATTGCAGAAGCGCTTCGCGGAAAGATGTCCTGCGATTGGGCTCATCGGGCGCACACCGCTCGTTCGGATCGATTGCTTGAAAAGCGAGCTGCCGGACGTCGAGATTTACGCCAAAGTCGAGACCTTCAACCCCGGCGGCTCGCTAAAAGATCGCCCGGTGGCCTACGTCGTGATGGCGGCTATCGAGCGCGGCGAGCTCGACGCCTCGCGAACGATCCTGGATAGCTCGAGCGGCAACGCGGGCATTTCCTACGCATGGCTTGGCGCCGCGCTAGGGATCCCGGTAAAGCTCGTCATCCCCGACAACGCGAGCGTCGAGCGAAAGAAGCGCATTCTCGCGCATGGGGCGCAGATCCACTACACCCGCGCGGCGGACGGTTACGACGAGACCCTACGCGAAGTTCGAAAGCTCCACAGCGCCGAGCCTGGCACCTACTTCTACGCGAACCAGTACGGCAACGAGTGGAACTGGCGCGCTCACTACGAGACGACAGCGGAAGAAATCTGGGAGCAGACCAGCGGGCGGGTCACGCACTTCGTCGCGGGCGTCGGGACCGGCGGCACGATCACCGGAGTCGGCCGCAAGCTGAAAGAAAAGAACCCGTCGGTCCAGATCGAGTGCGTCGTGCCGGACGCGTTTCCCGGCGTCGAAGGCCTGAAGCCACTCAAAGACCCGCACGATCTCGTTCCGGAAATCCTCGACAAATCTGTGATCGATCGGATGTGGGACCTCGACGTTGACGAAGCCTTCGAGATGAACCAACGCCTCGCGCGAGTCGGGCTTTTTGGCGGCCAATCCACAGGCGGCTACCTGGTCGGGGCTCGCCAGGTTGGACGAGAGGCCAAGAAAGCCGTCATCGTCATCATGCTGAACGACATCGGCGAGCGCTACATGTCGACGCGACTCTGGGACATGTGAGTTGTCACCGGACCTGGATCCGGTAGACGCCTCCGGGACCGGAAGCGACGACGTGATCATCGATAAGAAGCACGCGCCCCATCGGTGAAGCTGGCTCGCCGATGCTGCGTGCACCATTCGCACCCAGGTGCGCCATGCCACCGTCACCGACGATGTACCGATTTCCGACGGGCCCGGCGACGTCTCGCGGACCAGGTACCGGAGAGGCCTCGGTGTGCCATACGCCCGTCGTTGGGTGAAGCACATGGATGGCGTCGTGGGCCGGTTCGACGACCGCGGCGGCTCCGTCGGCGCCGACCCAAAAGCCGGTCACCGGCGTCTTCCACGGACCCACTCCACCCATCCGGACGAAAGCCTTTTTCTCGCCGCGAAACAACCCATCGCTCTGAAGCGCGTATCCGTAGCCAGAGAATGCGCGAATGACGGCGTCTTTCGGCGGACCCGACTGGAGCACATTCCACCCAAAGCGGCCCTTGATGATCGTCATTGACCCCTCCCGGCAGACGACCTCGGGATCCGCTTCGCCGAGCTCGCCGAAAAGCACCGCCGTGTCGCTCGCGAGCGATCCGACCTCGCGACGCTGATCGTGCCACGCCCCATCCCGGTACCGGAGATAGACCATTCGAGGCCCCTCGGCGGTGACGCGATAGCCCATCATGCGTGGGCGGTCGTCGCGCCCAAAGTACATTCCAAGGGCGCCCTGACCGACCTGCGTTGCGTGGAGCGCGGGCAACGGCAGCTTGTCCCACGCGCCATTCTCGAAGCGCCACGGAATGACGACACCGGCTTCATCCGCGAGGATGGCGAGCCGCCCACGTTCGCCGCGCGCCAGAAACAGCACCCGGGCTTCAAAGATGCGTTCGACGGTGTGGTGTTCGCTGCCAACGAGCGCAGCGCCCGCCCGAGACTCGCTTGAAAGTGGCGAAACAACGGACCCCTCCGCCGACGTGAGTGTTGGCGCCACCGCGGCGGCTGGCGCTGAGCTTGGTGCTGAGCTCGCGGCTGAGCTTGGTGCTGAGCGCGGGGCGGCACTCGCGACGAGCACACCGCCAAACCCCGTCGCCATCACCGGCTCGGTCTTTGGTGCGCACCCAGCCACGGTGAGCATGCACGTGCCCGTGAACACCGCACCGCCAAACCACCGAGGTCCTCGTACTCGCTCGCCCTTGCTCACGCGGCGACGTTCGCGCGTTCCGACGTAAGGCGCAAGGCCAGCGGCCCCACCCCGTCGCGTACCTCTTCGGACGCGGGCGGCAGAACGTGCCGACGCCGTGATACGCGGCGAAATGACCCTTCGTCGGAAGGACTCAACTCGCAAAGAATCAGCGCGATTGCGGGTTCCGAAACGCCGCCCGTGCGGACGAGCCAGTGGTAGAATGCGCCGAGCGTCTCGACGGCAAACGCGCGAACGGCACGGTTTTCATTCGCCCCGAGAGTCTCGAGGACGTCGCGGACATCGAGGTGGCTCCAACAACCGCCCCCGCGAAGCGCAATCACCCGCGCCGCGGCCTGGAGCACATAGGCGTCGCAGGCCGCGAAGACGGCGTCCACAGGACGGGTCCGCGCAAAGTTCGCCGCGGTCTCGACAGAACGAGCGAGCCAGTCGAGCTGCGTAAGGGCGTTGTCCATCACGCGGCCTCCTTCACGCGGGTCGCGGCCCCGAGCCGAGCGAGCTCGGCAAAAACCAGCGTCTCGAAGTCCAGAACGAGGGGCTCTTCGCGGAGCAACGCCTCCCGCAACTCAGCCGAACCGCGCTCGAGCAACCA
Organism: Polyangiaceae bacterium; assembly: GCA_947502375.1. Lineage (GTDB taxonomy): Bacteria > Myxococcota_A > Polyangia > Polyangiales > Polyangiaceae > SYFR01. The sequence goes on along the minus strand of CANMZR010000039.1, from coordinate 5,724 downwards.
CTCGAGTGGAACCGCTCCGTCCACCGCCACCCAATACCGGTAAGCCGCGTGCGTCACGTCGGGCAAAGTGTTGAAATAGGTGCGGTTTTTACTGAGTTTCGCAATTGCTTTCGCTGCCATGTCGCTCTCGGAACCTCCGAGCCTCCAACGACTCATCGTCGCGAGCAGCAAGGCCGTTTCACGAAATCATCTGGCCACGCTTTGGACGTCGCTTTAGGTACCGCAAAACGTCTGCACGACGCGCTCCTCCGGCGTGGGTGCAAGGGCAAAGCGCTCCCGGCCCGGCTGCTCGTCGAACGGCCGCGCGAGCACTTCATTCAGTGTCGCGAACGGCCCGAAGTCGCCCTTTAGCCCGGCCTGAATCACCGCCTCGACTTGATGGTTTCGAGGGATGTAGAGCGGATTCACGGCGCGCATTCCAGCCGCTCGTTCGGTCGGCGCGAGCGCCTCCATCGCAAGCCGTGAACGCCAGCGCGCGAGCCACTCGTGAACGCCGCGCGCCGTTCCAAAAAGCGCCAGAAAAGGCGCCTCATCCGGAGTGTCCGTAGCGGCCTCCGCGAGCGTTCGAAAGGCGAGCGTGAAGTCGGCAGACGCTTCGGCCAGCTGCCCGAACAGCCCGTGAACGAGCTCGCGGTCGCCCTCGACTGCGGTGACGAGACCGAGCTTCGAGGACATCACCTCGAGATGCGCCGTCTCGAAAACCCCGCCGAAGTTCTCGAGTGCGGCATGTGCGATGGCGACTGCCTCACCCTCCGAATCGCCGAGCAGTGGCAGCAGCGTCTCGGCGAACCGCGCCAGGTTCCAGGCCGCCATGTGCGGTTGGTTGCCATACGCGTAACGACCATTGCGATCGATCGCGCTGAACACGGCTTGCGAACGAAAAGCGTCCATGAACGCGCATGGACCGTAGTCAATGGTCTCGCCCGAGATGGTCGTGTTGTCGGTGTTCATCACGCCATGAATGAAGCCAAGCGATACCCAGGCCGCGACCAGCGTGGCTTGCCGCCGAATCACGCCTTCGAGCAAAGCGCGGTAGGGGTGCGCCGTGTCGGCGGCCTCGGGGTAATGGCGCGAGATCGCGTAATCCGCGAGCAATTTCACGGCTTCCACATCGCCACGAGACGCGAAAAACTGGAACGTTCCGACGCGCAGGTGACTTTGGGCCACGCGCAGCACGATGGCGCCGGGAAGCCGTCCTTCGCGCATCACGTCCTCGCCCGTCGTCAAGGCCGCCAGGGCCCTCGTGGTCGGAACACCGAGAGCCTGCATCGCCTCGCTCAGCACGTATTCGCGAAGCACGGGCCCAAGCGCCGCACGCCCGTCCCCCCCGCGCGAATAGGGCGTTCGACCCGAGCCTTTCCACTGCAAATCACGGCGTTTTCCGTCGCGTCCGATGACTTCGCCCATCAGGATCGCGCGACCGTCTCCGAGCTGGGGCACGAAGTGACCAAACTGGTGCCCGGCGTACGCGAGCGCGAGCGAAGCTGCACCGTCGGGCACCTGATTCCCCGCGAGAACGGCCACACCGTCCGGCTCGGCGAGCGCTCCGGAGTCGAGCCCGAGGAGCTCGGCGAGTGACGTGTTCAGCGCAAGGAGACGCGGCGACCGCACATTGGTCGGCTCGCAATAGGCGTAGAAGCGCCCGGGCAGCCGCGCATAGCTGTTGTCAAAAGGGATGTGGAGAGGCATCGCGTGGGAAGTGAAGTAGCACGCCTCCGCAAGGACATCGAAGCGCATGGCAACCTGGTTCGGCCATGCGGAACTCAACCTGGTTTTTGGGCGTCCTTGGATGCGGAGCGGCGTTCGGTTGCGGCACGAGCGACACCACGAACGGGGCCTCGGTCATGGGAGCGGGCGGAACTAAGACGAGCGGGAGCACGCCCACGAGCGCCGGAACGGGCGGGGCAGCGGAAAGCACAACCGGCAGCGGCGGCGCGCCCATGCCCATTCAACACGTCATCGTGATCGTGAAAGAGAACCACACGTTCGACAACTACTTCGGCTCTTTTCCAGGTGCGGAAGGCACCAGCACCTGCAGCGACGCGAAGCTCGGGAGCTTCCCGTGTCCGCACGCGCCCGACTTCACCGCACGCGACCTCTGCCACAAGCACGACTGTGCACTCGCGGCGTGGAACACCGGCAAGATGGACGGCTTCTCGAGCATGACCAACGCCAACAAGAACGGCGACAAGCTCGAATGGGCGCAATATGGGGAGTCGGACATCCCGAATTATTGGGCCTACGCGAAGACGTTCACGCTCGCAGACCACTTCTTCTCGAACGTGCTTGGACCGAGCTTCCCGGGCCACATGTTCTTTCTCGCCGCACAAGCCGGCTGGGCCATCGGCAATCCACCGCTCGATCCGATCGCCCCGTTCTGGGGCTGCGACCAGCATGTTTGGGACAAAGTCAGCGTGCTCGACGGGGGCACCTGCGCCGAAAAGAGCGTCAAACCTTGCTTCAGCATTCCATCGATTCCCGACGTGCTGCCGCCCGGAGTGGACTGGAAATTTTACGGCTCGAACTTTTACGTTTTGCCGGAAATCTGGTCGATGTTCAACGGCATCGACGGCATCCGCAACGGGCCTGGCTGGAAGAACGTGGTTCACCAGGACGAGTTCATCAAGGACATTGAGAACCACGCCCTGCCGGCGGTGACCTGGCTCGTGAACCAAGACTTCAACGACGAACACCCGACCATAGGCGGTGTTTGCAAGGGCGAAAACTGGACCGTCAAGCGCATCAACAAGCTGATGCAGAGCGAGTACTGGAACTCCACCGCGATCTTGTTCACGATGGACGACTTTGGGGGCTGGTACGATCACGTGCCGCCGCCGCGTCAGTACGGCTGCGATCCGAAGCACCCTTACGGGCTTGGATTTCGCCTGCCGCTCATCGTGATTTCACCTTACGCGAAACCCCATCACGTTTTTCAGGAGGTGTCCGAACAAGCGAGCGTGCCGCACTTCATCGAGAAGGTATTTGGCGCTCCTGCACTCTCGACACTCGACCCCGCGGCGCAAGACGGTCAGGCGAACGACCTCATGAATGCGTTCGACTTCACGCAGGTGCCGCTGCCGCCACTCATCCTCGAGGAGCGGACGTGTCCGTGAGCGGTGCTGCGATCGCGCAGCGTATCGGCCGAGTACGGAGTGTTTGTGAGCGCACGCACGGCACAGGGCCCTTGCCGTCAGCCGTTGCCGTCAGCTCCGAGCCGATCGAGCCGCGCCCATAGCGCGTCCAGGTTCAACGACAAACCTTCGCAACCGGGCACGTCGTCGAGCTTGCCCTCGCCCGCGTCGAGCATGTGTGTGTAGCGGCCTTCCGTCAGCTCGAGGATCTCGATTGTGCGCGCATCAGGATCAATGAGCCAGTAGAAGCGCACGCCGAAGCGAGCATAATCGGTGAGCTTGTCGACACGGTCGCGGCGATGATCGCGTGGCGTCGGGGACAGCACCTCGACGACCAGATCTGGGGCCTGCCGCACGGCCCCTCGGCGCGGCAAGCCACGAGGTGCGAAGAACACGCTCACATCGGGCATGCGTCCGCGGCCCGGTCCGAGCGCGTACTTTGCGCCGGACGCGAACGCGAATCCGCGCTCGCCGAGCCAATTTTGCAGTGAAATTGCGATGAACATCACCACCGCCTCGTGGACCAGGTCAGGCACTTCTTCCTCCACCAGTCGGCCATCCACGAGCTCGCCCGGCTCGTCCTCGGGCAGCGCGGCCCACTGCTCGACGGTCATGCCCGAATCGACGGCGACGTGCTCACTCACAGGAAGAGCCTATCGCTTACCACCGTGTACCGCACGACAATCGGAGGTCGTGCATGCGCCTGGCCATCGAACCAGCTGACCCGTCGAAAGCTTGCGAGCCGCTTACGCCTCACTGCTCGCTGAGGTTCTTGATGTGCGCGAGCACCCGCCCGTGGATGGCGTGAAGCAGGCCCTCGCCCCACACCGTCCAGTAGGCCTCGGGAAAGATCGACAGCGTGTACCACGTGCTGCCCTCGAGCCGGGTGCGGCCATCCGCGAGCGGCACCAGTCGAAATTCACCGCGGCGCGAGACCATGTAGCCCTCGAGGTGCGCGGCCTTGATGTTCTTGTAAGGGCTGAGCTCGGTCATCGACGGCGGTTGCGCCGTGACGTCGAAAGCGAGCCGTCCCGCTCTGCCCGGCGCGCTCGGCGGCTCCCAGCGGGTGATCGGCTCGACGAACGGGCCGGTCGAAAATTCGCAGTGCCTCACCGCACCGACGCCCTGGCCCTCGATCCGCGCGCGCATCGGATAGGCAATTCCAAGCCGAAAATACAGCTCGGGCGGTGGTGGCAGCTCGGTGAAGCCGATCACGTTGGGCCACACTTTCTCGGGCGGCGCGTCGATCTCAATCGAGGTGATGACCTCGCGCAAAGTCGGCTCCGCGATGCGCGCCTCGAGCGCGGCTGTCACCGGCAACATGCCGATCATCAGCATCATGCTGGTGCTGCGCGCCATGCCGACCGCGCGCTGGCGAGCGATCGCGCGACCGATGATCGCACCGAAGGCCGCGGGCACGGCGGCGATCGGTGCCGCCATCATCAGGCAGAGCAGCCCTTCCACCGCGAACAGCAGGATCGCACCGCCGGCGACCATCACTGGCACAAACGAGAGCACGATGGTCCTGCCAAGCTTCTGCTCCTGATGGAGGTTGTAGAAGAACCCGGTGGTCGCACCCATGACGAGCGGCGTGCCGAAGAACATCGCCGCGCCGTAGACCGCCATCGAGAAGATCGAAACGCTGACCATCGCCAGCCCGACCAGGACCGCGGCGAGCAGACCGAAGAGCGTGGCCTTCGCACCGGAATCGAGCGCGCGCACCGAGGCGGGCATCGGCCGATCGATCGGCGCGCCCCAGGCCGGCGCGTCGGCCTTGGTCGGCAGCGCCGCGAGCATCAGCATCAAGGCGTAGTTGAAGATCGGCACCACGAACGCGAAGCCGATGAACGGCGAGAGCCCCGCGTCGGCGGCCCGCCGCACGCTCATCGAGATGCCGACCCACAGGAACGGCAAGGCAGCGAGTGCCATCGCCACCAGCATCCACTCCGGCATCGGCCCGAGCGCCTTCGCCTTGAATTGCCAGACCGGCAAGATGTACGCAATGAGCGGCCACACCTTGCCAGTCGCGGCGTAGGCGATGGAGTTGTCGACGACGAGCTTCAGCCCCATCAGAGCGAGCCCGGAGAGCAGGTAGTGCTTGCGACTGACCCGCAGCGACAGACCGAACCACCGTTGGAACAACCTCATGCGCCTATTCTACACGCTTCACGCGCGCGTTCGCTCTTGCCAGGAGTGCGCACGCGCCCAGCGTCAACGTCGGCTTCGTCGAAAGAGGACGAACCCAAGGACCAAGGCCGTCCAGGCGAGCGGTGTGACGTCCGTCGCTCGGGGTGCGCCTCCGGAGGTCACCGCGCAACCATCCGTGCAATCCACCGGATTGGGCACCTGGCCCGCACCCACGCCCGTCGAGGCGGCACCGCCTGCACCGGTTGCCGTCGCGGCCCCGCCCGCACCGACCGTCATCCCTGGCCCGCTGCCTCCAACACCGGTCGCCCCGCCGCCACCGCCGCCACCACTGCCCCCACTCGGGACGCCGTCGAAGTAAACACGAACGCCATCGCTCAGCGTATCGGCGGAGTGCTGAGCGCCCGCGAGTGCACGCACGGCAAAGCGGTAACGATGGGCATCGACG
>CANMZR010000038.1 GCA_947502375.1 Polyangiaceae bacterium | reverse complement strand
AAGGTGGAGAAGGACAATGCCGAACGGGTGTTTCACGTGATCGCCCGGAGCGGGGGCATGCCGATCGCAGAGGGATGCGCGATCGCCGCCATCGATAAAGATCCGCTGGATGTCGCGGTGAAAATCCAGCGCTTCAGCGCCGAGCCCTGCTGCAACGATGGGGATCGGCAGCCGACCGAACAGTGCGACAACGGCATCCAGTCCGCCACCGATTGCGCCGGAAACGCGCCCTCCGGTGGCACCCTGTCGTGCTTGGCGATCATGCCCGACGCGGTCTGCGAATGCGACTGCCGCGCCCGCGAGATCGTTCTGTCGATTCCCGGAACGAATCCGACAACGACGAACGATCCCAACACGAAATCGGATTTGTCGCTCGCTTTCGCGGGCGCAAGCGGAACCCTCGACGTCGCGGGTGGGCTTCGGGCCGTCTATACCGATAGCCAGGGCGTGAGCGGCAACGACATCAACGTCCGCACGCTAAAAGCGAACCTTTTCCCGATCGAAAGCGGGTCGCTCATGAAGCAACTGCGACTCCCCGTCACCTGCGCGGCGCCACTCGTGACCGGAATCCTTCGGGACCAACATTCGGCGAGCATCGCGCGCGTGTCGGCCGAACTGAGCGCGGTGACGTTCGTCAGCAACAAAGAGCTTCCGCAGCAAGACAACGTGCTCCTGTCCGCGCTCGGCAAGCAAGGTTGCGCTGCGGCTGAGCCGATCACAGTGAATGCGATCACCACCGTGAAGTGCGCGACCCCGGACATCGCCGGCGGCCCCGAGGGGTCGGCGCTCGTCGTCTGGAACCAGGGCGGCGCGCTCCGCGGACGAGTCTGGAACTCGACCGGAGCGCTCCTTCCGCCCGCCTCCGACATCGAGCTTGGTACGATTTCGAAAACGGGCAAGCCCCATGTCGCTGGCTGGAGCGGGGGCTGGCTCGTCGTGTCCACCGGAAGCGGTGACGACGACATATTCATGACGACCGTCAACCCGTCCGGCGCCGTGATGGGGTCAAAAAAGGTGAACCTCGCGACCGACGCGCTGCAGAGCCAACCCGACGTAGCGGCCCAAACGGACGGGCGCGCCATCGTGTTATGGCAAAGTGGGGAGGACCTGCTCTTTCAGCGCTACGACGCGAGTGCCACGGCACACGCGGGCGATCAAGACGCCTCGTTATTGGAAAACGCCCCCCCGGCAACGGTTCTGGCCGCCCCGGCGGTGGCAGGAAATAATGGCTGGTTTGTGGCCGCCTGGGCAGCTCCCGATGGCACCATCTGGTCCCGCTTCATCGGCCAAGACTCGGGCTTCGGGTACAATCACGTCGATGGGAGGAACGGGGACTTTCTCGCGTCGCATCCGGCGGTCACGCACGGGCGCATAGCCCCCGCGGTGGCGATGAGTGACAACGTCGTCGCCATCGGGTGGCAGGACACGTCGGTCGAAGAGCCCGTACACGGGATGGTCGTTCGGAGTTTTCCGTTTCCGGAGTGATCGCGGCCCATCCTTTGGGTACCTATCGAGCTCGAACGAACGAGAGGCAAAAGGCTGCCCTTGGGTCAGTTGACGACCGCGGTGAGCAGATAGGCGATCGTTCGGATCACCTCGAAGATGCGCTCCCGGTCCTCGTCACTCAACTCAAGAAACTCCACGCCCATTCCAGGGTTGATGTTGTCACGAAAAGGTCGCACTTCGTTCAGCCAGCGAACCCGACCCGGCAGCGTGAACTCCTTCGCTCCCGAACCTGGTGAGAAACGAAGTCGCAAATAAGTGCCGATGGCGAGTGGGCTCTCCGTGCGCACGAAGATCCCCAATTCCGAGACGTTCGCAATCGAGGCGTAAAGAAACGTTTCTTCGGTTTCGCAATCGACGGGCCAAGCCACGTCGATGCGTTCCGACGCCCGCTGCTCGGCAGGCTCCATCGTCGCTGGCGGCACGCTATCGCCCATGAACATGAAAAATATCGTTCCTCGCGATACGCGTCTACTCCGTAACGCAACCAGCCTCCGAGGGTCACGATGAGAGCTTGCACGCCGGATGGCTGTGATATCTTACGGCACCATGAGCGAGCCGGTCGGGGCACCATCTCCTCCCGCAGCGCCGCTTCGACTTCTCGTCGTGGGTGGAGGCGGAATCGGCGGCGTCGTCGCAGCCCATCTTTTTCGCTTGGGCGCCAACGTGACTCTGCTCACGCGAAACGAGCTGACAGCAGACGCTATCAACCAGGGCGGACTCGTGGTCCGTGGCGACGGTCCGCTAGGTCGGGTGACAGCGAGCGCGACCACCTCGTTGCCAAGCGACACCGCACCCTTCGACTTCATCATCCTCGCAACGCAACCTCCTGAGGTCGAGTCGGCCGCCCGCGCAGTCGTGCGCCACCTCGCCGAAAACGGCGCCTTCGTGTGCCTTCAAAATGGGCTGTGCGAGCTCCGCCTCGCGGACATCGCCGGAGGCTCCCGCGTCCTTGGCGCCATCGTGGCTTGGGGAGCCACCATGGTTGAGCCAGGGGTATACGACCGAACGGCTGCCGGTGGCTTCATGTTGGGTTGGCTCGACGGCGCCATCGATGAGCGGCTGACCCGCCTCGGACACCTTCTTGAGGCGATCGGACCGGTCACTTTGACAAACAATTTACTGGGTGCGCGCTGGTCCAAGCTCGCGCTGAATTGTGCCGTATCCTCACTCGGAACGGTCGGCGGCGAGCGCCTCGGTCCGCTCCTCAAGCACCGGTTCATACGGCGACTAGCCCTCGAACTCATGAGTGAAGTCGTCGCCGTCGCGCGTGCCGAATCCGTGGTCCTCGAAAAAGTCAGCGGCACCATCGACCTCGAGTGGATCGCTCTGACCGCCGAAGAAAAGAGCGCGAAGTTGGGCTCCCCAGCCCTCCTGGCCAAGCATGCTCTGCTGCTCGCAGTCGGAACCCGTTACCGTCGCCTTCGCTCATCGATGCTCCACGCCATCGAGCGCGGTGCGACACCGTCCGTGGATTTTTTGAACGGCGAAGTCGTGTGCCGCGGCGAGAGCCATGGCGTTGCGACGCCAGTGAACGCCGCCATTCGCGACGCCATCTGGACCATCGCGAACGGCGGCGCAAAGCCGTCTTTGGCAGCCCTGCAAGCGCTCTACCTGAAGACCCGAAGCTGACGCTTTGGCCCCGGCGGGTCTGGATGGACTCGGCGCGCTCCCTCGATTCGTTCAGCCCTTCGCGGCGCCGCCGCCCAACGAAGCTGCGCCCTTTGCGACGGAGTCGGCCTCGCCGCGCCGATACGCGGCAAAAAGCTGCCCCCACGAAGTTTTATCTTTCCACTGCTCGAAGGTTTTTTTGTCCTTCAACGGCCAGCGATAATAGTCGTGATAAGCCTCGCTCCCAAAGATGAAGGCGTTGACCAACGGCGTGTGGAAAAAAAGCTTTTGGAAACGCTTCATCGGCCCGAACCACATGAAGTCACCGACCTTGCTCGCCGCATTGTCGCCGACCGAGAAGCCCCAGCTCTCTTTCGAAATGTCGTCACCCACGATCTCGATCTCGCGGGGATCTCCGACGCCTAGTTTGTCGCCGTGTGCGACGTTGATGTACTCGAGGCTCATCGGATCAAAGCCCATCATCTTGGCCGCGACCGCGTCGATGGCAACCTGGTCGGCGGATGCGAGCATGTAGTCCTTGATCACCGGAATCATCGTGCGCGGTCCCGGCCCGTTACCCGCAGTCGTTCCGTCCATGATTGCGAAGAGTCCCGAATGGATCTCCTTTTGAATCGCGAGCAGATCGACAAGCGTGCGGTGGATCCAGGAGTGCGTGTAGTGACGATGCGTCGCTAGGAGCCCGCCGAACGCGTTCTTCATCGCCCCGGTCGTGGTCGTGTAAATGTGGCACTTCACCGTCGGCAGATGGACGATGTTCTTGCCAAAAAAGTAGTCCGGAAGCTGGATCCCGTTCGGATAGATGTGGTCGAGCACGTGCATTTTTGTGCGCGGCTTGAAGTCGATCCACGACATGTCCTCGGGCTTGAAGTTGTAGAGCACGGGGACGTCGTACTTCTTCAGGATCGGCAAGTAATTGTTGAGGTCCTCGCCCTTGAACGCGTCGGTGACGACGGTCTTGTTCTGCACGCATGACTGGTCACTAAAGCCCGCCTCTTTCAGCGCGAGGATCGTGCCTTCGAGTTGCCAAGGCGTAGTGTTCGCGCCCGGAAACGGAAAGTGCCAGGAGATGTTGTCCTTGAGAATCGTCGTCGCGCTGGGGTCGAGCGCCTGCTTCACCCCAGCCAACTCGCAAAGACGGTGGATGTCTTGGATGATGGTCTCAGGCCGAACCTTGATGACCGCAACCTTGCTCTTCGCCATGCCGCGCGTATGCCCCACGAGCGAGGTGGTCGCAAGTGCGTCGTGCGTCAAAGGGCGGCTGGCGGCTCACACCCGCCGGGACGCGAGCAGGGGAGCAATACCCGTGTACATTTGTCCGGCACCGAGCTCCTCGCCGATGCGGAGGAGTTGATTGTATTTCGCGATGCGGTCGGAGCGCGAGAGGCTGCCCGTCTTTATTTGCCCGGCGTTGGTGGCCACGGCGAGGTCCGCGATGAACGAGTCCTCCGTCTCACCCGAGCGGTGCGAGATGATCCGCCCGTAACCGGCGTTCTCGGCCATGCGGATGCAGTCAAGGGTTTCGGTCACGGTGCCTATCTGGTTCAACTTCACGAGGACTGCGTTGGCGAGCTTCGCGTCGATGCCCCACTCTAGCCGCTTGATGTTCGTGACGAACAAGTCGTCTCCCACGAGTTGTACTTGCTTGCCGAGCTTCTCGGTGAGGAGCTTCCAGCCCTTGGCGTCGTCCTCGGCACAGCCATCTTCAATCGAGAGGATCGGAAAGCGGCCACACCAATCGGCGTAAGTTTCGACCATTTCTTCTGCCGTCCGCGGAACGCCATCGAAGGTGTAACGGTCGGTCTTTTTGTCGTAGAACTCAGTGAATGCCGCATCGAGGGCAAGGCCGATTTGCTCGCCGGGGCGGTAGCCTGCCTTCTCGATGGCCACCATCAACAACTCGAGCGCCTCGACATTGCGGGTCAGGTGGGGCGCGAATCCGCCCTCGTCACCCACCGAGGTTGCCAGCCCTTTTTCTTTCAGAAGTTTCTTCAGCGTGTGGAAAATCTCGGAGCCGGCACGAAGGGCCTCGGCGTACGTCGGAAGTCCGTGGGGCACGATCATGAACTCTTGAATTTCGAGCCCGCTGTCCGCGTGAACACCACCGTTGATGACGTTCATCATTGGCGTCGGAAGCACCCGTGCGGTAGCGCCGCCGAGATAACGCCAGAGCGGTAGCCCAACGGCCTCGGCCGCTGCGCGCGCAACCGCCATCGATACGGCTAGAATGGCGTTCGCACCGACGTTCGCCTTGTTCGGCGTACCGTCGACTTGAAGGAGCACCTGATCGACATCGCTCTGATCGAGCGCGTTGAGACCGAGGATCGCCGGGCCGAGCGCGGACTCGACGTTTTTGACGGCTTGGCGGACGCCCTTTCCCAGGTAGCGGGCGCCACCATCGCGCAGCTCGACAGCCTCGTGTTCACCAGTGGACGCTCCGCTTGGTACGGCGGCACGCCCATGGCCTTCTTCCAGCGTGACTTCAACCTCGACCGTTGGATTGCCACGAGAGTCAAGAATTTCTCGAGCAACGATGCTTTCAATTCGAGTCACGGTGATCTCCTTCTGGGCAAACGCCCTCGCAAGCACGGTACACTTTCGTACGTGGCTTCTTTTAACTAAGCTTGGGGCTGCGTGGAACAGTCGATCGGGGTATTCGGCCAAGATGTCCTTTTGTGGACCTGCCTGCTTCGGCAGTGTTCGCAGAGGCCGCAAGCTCAGGCGGTCCTTCAGCATGCCAACTGGCTGATGGATGAGCTGAAACGCTCGCGTGAGGCCATCGCTCTCCCGGTCCAGAGCGCCGAAGACGGGATGTTCGCTATCTGCGCACTCATCGACGAGCTCGCCATGAGCGCCCCCGACTTGCGACCACTGTGGAGCCAATACATGCTTCAGGCGACCCGGTTCAACACGAACAATGCCGGCGTCGAGGTTTTTCAGCGCCTGACGCGCGTGCGCCCGGGCCCACCAAGCGTCGTCGCTACCTTCGCCGCGGTTCTCGGCCTGGGCTTTACGGGCAGCTACGCCCTGCCAGGGCAGGATCGTTACGTGCTCGTGCAACTCCGACGCGACCTCGCGCGCCAGCTCGGGGTTGACCCTGATCGGGATTGGAAAAGCGGGGTCTTGCGCGAGGTCCGTCAAGGCGATGCCGCACGCGCGCACGGCGAGGACGGCCCGTGGCACAAGTCAGTCTGGGTCGCGAGGACAGTCGCCGGAGTTTTATTCTTGGCCGCCATCACCGTCGGGGTCGTGAAGTTCGTCCTATGACGACATTTGCGTACGAGCTCGCCTCGCTGGTGGCGGCCCAAAAGTCCGTTCACGCCGACGCCCGGGAGCCGCTTTATGCTGTCCCTTGGTACCTGGTGGTGGGCGAGCCCAAAAGCGGCCGAACGGCGGCCATCCGCTCACTCAACCTCAGCTGGCCGAATGGCGATCAGCCGCTCGCCACGAACGTTCCGGGGCAGCTTTGCCAGTATTGGCTGCCGGAAAAAGCGGTTTTCATCGAGCCGGGTCCGTCGGTCCTCGGCGTTGCCCGCGGTCCTGAAACGCTGATGGCACTTTGCCAGGAACTCAAATACAAGAGGCCGCGTGAGCCTCTCGACGGTTTGATTCTCTTGCTGGATGCGCGGCTCCTCGCCGACGCGAGCGAGGAAACCGTGGAGCGTCATGGAAAAATGCTGCGTCGCTATCTCGTCGAAGTGGGTCAAGCCCTCGACGCCGACGTGCCCACCTACGTTGTACTCACTGGAATCGACGTTTTGTGGGGCTTTGGGGATGCATTTCAGTGGACCCAGGAGCGCAGCCGCGAGGAGCCGTGGGGCTTTGTCTTGCCGTTTGGCGTGATGGGAACGCCGGCCATCGAGCAAGTGCAACGCGAGACCGAGGGCCTGCTCGCGAGACTCGAATCGACCTGCTTCGCGAAGCTCTCGTCGGAGGAGCATCCCGATGTCCGAGTGCGCTCCTACCAGCACCTGGCCGAGCTGCGCGCTCTCATCGCAAAAGTGCGGGAGGTGCTTCTCATCGTCACGACACAGAATGCCTTCGAGCGTTCACCTTGGATACGGGCGCTCGCTATCGGCAGCGGCGTGCCGGGAACGGGCGACCGGCTTCGGCATCGAGCCGAACAGTTCGTGGGGATGGGCTATGCGCCGCCGAGGGAGAGCGGCACACGTCAACCCGGCGGCATGCCGCTCTACGCTTTGCTTGAGAACGTACTGCTCCCCGAACGCGACATCGTTCCGACTGCGCGACGTTGGCGAGATGACAAACTGACGCTCGTCCTGACGGGCTTCGCTCTCCTCAGCTGGCTCGGCATCGCGCTCTGGTGGGTCGTCTTCACGCTTTCTCACTGAACGCTCGGCCGCCCGACGCCCTGCCCGACGTCCCGCCCGAGGCCGTATCCACCGCAAAGCGATGCCCGAACTTACTCGGACGGGCTCTCGTTCTGCCGCAGCAATTCGATGGCTTCCATCGCAAGTTCACCCACCGTGACCTCGCTCTGCTCGTCATCCTCGCCGAGCACGCTCACCCGCTTGTCACCTTGAAGCGGCAACAGGAACTTCGTGACCGACGCATCGCCCAGAATCACCAAGGTTTCGATCGCTGCAGCCACCGCATCCGCGTCCACATGCTGCAAGAACATGCCGAGGAGCTTCACGACCCCACCTTCGGGGATATCGACGAGCAAGTAGGGCAATTCGACCAGCGCGGCCGAGCCCTCCCCCAGCCTTGCCAGTGCCCGCTCCACGCCCAGCGCCACTTCCTTGAAGCGATCGTAAGCGAGCCCCTGAAGTTGTTCCCCGGCTTCACTGCGCGCCTCGGGAAGGTCTGAATCGAGCACGTCGATCAGGGCATCGACCACATCGTCGCCATCGAGTTCCCCGAGCAAACGGGCAGCGGCGACGAGACGCACGGCCCCTTCGGCCTCGTCTTCGAGTTCCTTCGCGGCCGCGATGGCGTGAACGAGCGCCCCGAGCACCAAATCACGGGTCTTCGCGGCATGCTTCGTGAGCTCGTCGTGAATGCGACGCGACTCACGTTCAGCGGAGAATAAGGCCTCTAATGACGTTTCGATGTCGTTCACGGTGGCCTGGGTAGCACAGCTCCAGCGGCTCTTCCATCCGGACGAACTCCAAACGCGTCGGCCCTTGGGACCTGGGGCACGAAACGCTATGCTGCCCGTGTGCATGCTCTCGTTCGCGCCACTCCCGTCGTCGCTATCCTCGCGGCCCTCGGCAGCGTGGCCGTACGCGACCGACGGCCTTCCGAGGGGACGAACCCGGTCAGTTTGACCACCCAGTTGACGGACGGTGCGAAGCCAACTCCGCGACCCACGCCCTTCGCGAGCTGTCCATCCGCTGCGGTGGCGCTGACTTCCGCTTCACCATGCATCCCTTGGCCAAGGGATTTACCCTGGACTCGTTCCGCACGGGAGCGGCTCCTTCAAAACGAGCCCCCATCGAAAGACGTCACCGCAGCCACCCGCCCGGAGGTCATCGAGCGCCTGCCGGAGCGGCCCGAGGCGTGGCTCCGATACCAGTTGCCCGTAGCAGGGGAGCCGTCCTCGACATCGGAGGCGCAACCGCACGCGTCACCGCAAACGTCGCTTTCTGTGCGTTTTTCCGCGCTCGCTGGCGGTGCCGTTCAACTGGTGGAGCTCGAAGGGCAAGTCGGAGAATGCGACGTCGTCGCGGTTGACTCGCCACGTGGACTGACCGTGGTCACACGCCATCGCGTTGCGCGGAACGGTCTGGAACGCGACTACCTCGTGTTTCACGGTAGCCTCGCCCGCCTCGGCCCGAGCGTTCGCTTGGGCGCCAAGCTGGGGGCGTTGGCGCTCGTCGGTTTCGTCGGCGGAGATCCACCCGGTCTCGTTCTCGACGTGCGCGAACTGCGGACCGCATGGACCCAGGCTCCCGCAGATCCACGCGAGCTCGAGAGCCTCGTCTTGGGCTTTGCTATCGACCCGCGCAACGTGTTGCCGCTGCGTCCGTGACTGACTCAGGGCTGGCTCACGCGCTCCGATTCAAACGACGACGACGAGCTTGTAACCATACCCGTACACCGTCAGCAAAAATTCGGGTTTGTCCGCCACGTCTTCGATTTTTCGCCGTAATTTGACGATGAAGTTGTCAACGGTTCGGTTCGTCGGCCCCGCCTCGAGGCCCCAGATTTTCTGCAACAGCTCGTCGCGCGAGACGGGCTCACCCTTGCGCTCGAGCAAGGCGCGCAAGAGCCCGACCTCGTAAAAAGAAAGCTGCTCGACGGTCTTTCCGCGGGTCACGGTCTGGGCGGCGAGATTCACTTGCACCTTACCGATGAGAAAAGTCTCGACCACATCCGGGCTGCGCTCCGCGCGTCTAAAAATCGCTCGCATCCGCGCGA
Organism: Polyangiaceae bacterium; assembly: GCA_947502375.1. Lineage (GTDB taxonomy): Bacteria > Myxococcota_A > Polyangia > Polyangiales > Polyangiaceae > SYFR01. The sequence goes on along the minus strand of CANMZR010000038.1, from coordinate 8,682 downwards.
CCAACTCACCGACACTAAACGGTTTGGTCAGGTAGTCATCGGCTCCAAGTTCGAGGCCGCGGATCTTATCCGCCTCCGAGCTTCGGGCCGTCAGCATGACGATAGGCACGAGACGGTCGATCGCGCGCAGCTGCTCGCAGACGTGAAAACCGTTGTCATCGGGCAACATCAAATCCAGCAAGATCGCGTTGGGGCGTAGCTGCTGTGCCAGCGCGACGCCTTTTTGGCCGGTGTCCGCGACGACGACGTCGAAGCCTTCAAAGGTCAGCGCATCCGAAAGCCCGAGCGCAATCTGCGGCTCGTCCTCGATCACTAGAATCTTCTTTTTAACCACAAAGCACGTGTGTTCCGTACCACAAAACGCCGAAGGGCAGGACCGAAGCCCTACCCTTCAAACGTCAAACGCGCCGCCTTCGCTCACTCACCAGAGCAGGTGATGAACAGCGTCGCTCCGGGTGCCGCGTTGCCCTTGCCTACAAAGCGGATGAGTCGCCGCTCCGAATCCGGGCAATTTGCCACGACATCCGTGTTGCCGGTCGGCGGCACGGTCGTCGCGTCGATGTAACACCAGCCGTCGACATTCGCACCCTTTTCGTTGAGGATCGGCTCCTTGTTCGGGGCCTCGTCCTGGCAGGCCGCGAGGTCCATCGGCCGACCGCTTTTGCCCACCGCGCCCTCGGTCTGCTCGATCTCGCAGAAGCAGTTCCACTTCGTGCTCTTGTTCAGCGGATCGAGCTTCGCTTCCTTCACCGCTGGGTTCGTATCGGCGAGCGGACCAATGCGCGCCGCGCCCTCGCAAGCGGTCTTGCACTGGGCCGCATCCGAGGTCGAGCGAGCCTCCACAATCAGGCACTGAACCTGACCTTGGTTGTTCGGCGTCAGCGACCGCGGCAAACACTGACCGCCGAGCTCCTTTTTCAAGCGCTCGATGATCGCACCCACCGCCGGCGTATAGCCGTAGTCCTTCGTCCCCGTGCTCGCGAGCTGCACCGGACAAATCGAACCGACGATGCCCTGATCGCCCACCGCACGGAGCAACTGAAGCTCGCGACGGCCAGGATACGCCTTGGCGCGCACCTGCTGCGTCGGGTTCCCCGCCGAGCAGAGCGGGTTCAGGTTCTTGTTCGTCGCGTCTTTGCAGTCGCAGCTTTTAGCGGTGCCACCGCAATCGACGGCTTTGGGCAGGTCGAAGATGCAGGCATACTGGAGGTCGTTTTGCTCGGGGATGAGCCATTCGTGACCGTTGATGGGATTCGCCCCTTCGGCAGACTGGGGCGGCGCCAGCGGAGCCATGAGCACCGGGTTGGTCCCTGTTCGGGCTAGCGTGGACTCGATCATCAGCGGGTCCGTCGGGCGACACGCCGGGTTCGTGTAATCGCACGTGGGGTCGCCGAGGATGATGTTCCAGGTCTTGTTGATCACGAGCTCCGTACCGCTTTGAAAACCCCCGGAGGCTTTGCCGTCTGCATCCAGCCCATTGATGAGGTCCGGTTTTCCGTCGGCAGTTTTACGCGCAATGTCCTGCCACGGCACGCCGACGATCCCCGCGACGAACACGAGGCTCGGGTCGCGGATGTTGCTGTTGTCATCCTGCGGATTGAGGTCGGAAAAGAGCGGATTCGGCACGAGGTTGCCGTAACGGTCCTGAACCGTCTGACGGGTCAGACCATCGACATAGCGCTGAATTGGCTGCAGGAAATCGATGCCGAAGCGATGCTTCTGGTCCCAGCACCGCAGGTTGATCGCGTCTGCTTCCGGAGAAAGCGAATCGGCGGCGCCGTCCGCGTTCGCATCGCAATTGGTCTTATCCGCGTCGCAGCCCGAGCCCGCTGGCTGGCCGCACGAACGGCAGCAAACGCTGTTCGGATCGACGCCGCACGCCGTTCGGGGCCTGGGCAGCCGATAGGACTTGTTCGTGTTCGGCTGGTAGCGTTGAAGCGCGAAGAAAAACTGGGTGCCATCGCGGACGGAGCAGTCGTTCTCATCGCTGAGCATGACGACGGCGAAAAGCGAATCCGGACGGATGAAGTCCGCTCGCTGCTGAAGCAACTCTTGGTCGGTGTCCTTCAGGATGGCCGCGTTCTTTTCGACGGTGATCGTCTTATAAGGATCGGGATCAACCGCAAAGCGATACCAAGCCTCAAGGGTGGATTCGAAGCCACAACCAACCTCGCCCGCTCCGGCAACAATCGCGTCGACGTCAGCCACGAACTTTGTGATGTCCGTTTCCCCTTGCGGAGAGTGACTGGGCTTCTGGGGATTCGGATCCCAGACGAGGAAGCCCTTGTCGGCCCACGTCGCGGCATCGGGAGTTGAACCGTCGGTTGAGGTGCGCTTGATGAGACGGCCGTGGTCGTTTTCGCTCGGCGTCTTGTCACCCAAACACGAGTCCGCTCCGTGTCCACCAAGGCTTGAAGAGACCACACCGATATGGATGTTGATGATCGGCTCGAACTCGCGCTTGCTACCCATCACGGGGCATTCCGCGAGCGGTCCGTTGGGCTGCGCGGGCGTGGCTTTCCCAGTCTCGTCAAGGCACTTCGGGTTGACGAGGGACTGCACGAGATCGGGGACCGCGAGCTTCAGGATCTGCTGCTTGTCCGACATCGAGCCCGAGTTGTCGATCATCAGCAGAAGATCGATTTTATCGACCGCACTCTGGGTGAGCTTGTCCACGATGGTCGCAGTGGTTCGCGGTTCCACCGGCTCGATGGGTCGATCGAGACACGCTGGCATCGCCGCCAAGCCCGTGAGGACCATTGCCGCAGCGCCCACTCGCCGGAGCGCGGGCCATGTGCTCTTGTTTCTGGTGCTCATATTTTTCTCCTGAAAGGGAACCCTAAGCCAACCCGCAGCTGAAACGCAATTGGCGCGGTGAGCGGAACCGAGACCGGCACCGCGCACGCGCAATCGGCTGTGAGTTGGACGGCGCTGACCATGGGCTGCAAGGTCGGTGCCAAGCCTGCCCTACGTCGATTCAATGTCTTGCGCGCGCCGGACGCTCCAGGTGCCAAAAGGATTGGCATGTTGAGACAACTTAGTTGGCACCTCCCGGCGATAGGCCTTCAGCGGCCCTTGACGCGTCGAGGCTGGGAGCGTACCGAATCTCATGGCTCATCGTTGAGCTTGCACGAAACGCACGGTATTTGAAGGTAGGTTTCAATGGCAGAAGGTCTCAACCGCGTGATGCTCTTCGGCAACCTCGGCGCCGAACCGGAGCTTCGGTTCACGAAGGGCGGCCAAGCCGTGATGCAGCTAAGGCTGGCGACAACCGAGCGTTTCAAGGACCAGAGCGGAACTTGGACGGACCGGACCGAGTGGCACTCGGTCGTCGTTTGGGGCAAGCGCGCCGAAGCCCTCAGCAAGTTCCTTCGCAAGGGTTCGTCGATTTTTGTCGAGGGCTCGCTCCGCACGACCAACTGGGAAAAAGACGGCCAGAAGCACTACAAAACCGAAGTGAACGCACGTGAGATCCTGCTAACGGGAGGACGCGGCGCGGGCGGCGAAGGCGGTGGCGGTGGCGGTGGAGGCCAGCGACGCGAGTCATTTGAGGGCGGCAACGACACTTACGAAGGTGGCGGTGGCGGCCACGGTGGCGGTGGCGGTGGCGGTGGCGGTGGCCCCGAAGGCGGCGTTGCAGGCTTCGGGAGCGGCCCCGAAGGCGGCTTTGGCGGGGCGGGCGGCGCGGACGACGACGACATTCCGTTCTGAGCCGCGTCGTAAGTTCCCATAGAGCTACTGGGTTCCCATAGAGCTACTGGGTTCCCATAGAGCTACTGGGTTCCCATAGAGCTACTGGGTTCCCATAGAGCTACTGGGTTCCCATGGAGTTATTGGGGCTCGTTGCCGTCATGCGGCGGCGACGAGGCTTCGTCGCTCAGCGGTGGTGCCGGTGGTGCAGGAGCCAGCTCTGCCGGCGCCGCGGGTCGACCGAAGACGAGCGTTTCGCTTAGCCCTTCAGCGGCCTCCTCAGGGCTGATAAGGTGTATTTTCTGCCCGAGCTTCATGAGCTTTTGCAGGTAACCCATGCGCCCCGGGACCACGACTCCGCCCTCTCCGAAGTATTGTTTTTTCGGATTCTGCAGGCTCGCCGCCAGGTAAAGCGACTGGCCGAGTGAGAGAGCATGAGCCGACGAGTTGAACCAGTGCCGCGCGGCTGGCCCCACGCCATAGACCATCGGACCAAACTCGACGATGTTGAAGTAGAGTTCGAGAATTTCCTGCTTGGTCAGCTCTTGCTCCAGGTACACCGTCAAGATGGCCTCCTGAAGCTTTCGTGCGAGGACCTTGTCGCGCGATAAGAAGAGATTCTTCGCGAGCTGCATCGTAAGCGTGCTCGCCCCGCGCTTGAAGCCGCCGGCCGCGAGGTTATCGTGAAGCGAATGGATGATCGCTTCCTGATCGAAGCCGTGATGGCGCCGAAATCGGCCGTCCTCGCAGATCAAAACCCCGACCTCCATGAACTTCGAAATTTGGGTGAACGGCACCCACGCGGGTGTGCCCGGGCCGAACGTCATCGCACGCTGGACGCCCTCAGGGGTGTAGACGAGCTTTTGAAACGGCTTCCGAAAGTTCGCGATTTCAATCGCTGAGGGCGCCTCGAGCACGCGGCACCCGAGCACCCCATCCCATAGGACATCAAAGGTTTTGTCGAGCTGCGCCATGTCGAACCGTGCGTGCCCCTTCGCAGACATGGCCCCTGCAAACCGCATCCCGTGCAAATTCGGAATGAGCGCGCGAGGCAGCGAATCGAAAGCTGCCTGGCAATTCGTCAACGGGAACTCAAACCCCAGCTCCACCACCGCGTCTCGAGAGAAGCTGCTCGCAGTCCCCCCTGAAGTTTTTCGACGGATAGCCCCGTTTAGTTGAACTTTGAGCTGCCCGAGATCGACCTCGCCGCCCGTCATCGAGAGCGCCGAACCGTCAAGCTTGCCAACCACGCGCCCACGCAACGCTACGTCAAGCCCGTCGACCACCTCATGCGCTAACCGCGCGTGGCTCAGCGAAAGGTGCTTGACCGTCGCACCGCCGTCCAACGTCAGCGCCGCGCTGTCCGGCGAGAGCTCGAGCCGAACGTCACTCGTGACCGTCGTCTTTGCAACGCTACCGAGCCCGAAATCCCCGTCCTTCAACCCGAGCTGGGCGAGCGTGATCGGCCCACCACGGATCTCCGCCCGCAGCGGCACCGGCTTCACAGCCCGTATCCCACCTCTCGGAACGGCGACGTGAAACATCAGCGGCCGGCTGCCCTCCGAGCCCTGGTTCGTGGGCGTAAGCTGAAGCGCCATCGTCCCCGGCTCCCGCCGGAGCTCCAAAAGCCCCGGACCGACCTGGAGGTCCTCCCCGGCAAGGGGCCACTGAAACCGCGCACTTTTCACTGAGACCCGTGCTTCATCCGCCAGGTGCAGGTCCACCTGTTCAACGATGCCCAAGAGCAACTTCTGAGCCGCTTGGGCCCGCTGGACCAAGCCACGCGAAGCGCCGGTCGCCTCAGCAACCACCGGAACCACCGGCAGCTCCGCACCATCCGCGACGTCGGCCGCCACATGAGCCCCGACGTCGGCCGCGACATCGGCCGCATGCCGCTCCACCGAAGCGCTGTCTGCCTCGAGCCGGTGGAGCAACACAACATCCCCCGTGCTCGAAACCTCGGCAATACCGCCTTCCACGGCGATGCTGCCGAGCCGCCCCTTCCCGCGCAACGTCACAAGCTCCGCCATCCAACGACCCGACGACCCACGCGCCACGCGGCTGAACGAGGCTCGCACGGAATCCGCGTCTCCCGCTCCCGAACGCCGCCAATCCAACGTCGCGTCCTCAAGTTCCAACGGGCCCTCCGCCCCACCCTGCCCTTGCGCCTGAGGACCCGGCGCCGCCCTTCGAGCGCGCCAATCCAAAACCAGCGCCGCCAGCACCGTAGGATCACCCAGGGCCACGACTTTCCCTCCTCGGAGGACCAACGGGCGCCGCGTGCGCCAATCCACGACCAGCTCGTCGAGCCACACGCGTAGTCCCGGCTGTCCCTCGATCGATGCCGAGACACCACGGAGTCGCAGCCCCTCCCACGCTGGCACCGCCGCATCCACCGTGACCACCAACTCAAGGCCCCTGATCTCCCGCGCGACGAGCCAGCGCACGACCGGAGAAAAGCCGAACACCGCCCCACCGCCGAGAAGTGCACCGGCCAAAACCGCAACCATCACCCGGCGTCTCATCGGAGCCGCGAAAACTGCGGACGACCTCCGCTCGAGGAGCAACACCCCCAACGCCGGACGGAGGCCCACAACCCCGCGCGCATCCGAGCCACCTCCACCCGTGGCACCCTAGCAAAAAACGGCGCCTCGATACCACTACCAAGCGAGGCAAGGGCCCTCCAGCCGCGCCCCGAAACGCGACCGGGCATCCAAAACGCGACCGCGCATTGCAAAAGCACCGGAGAGAAACCGGTTATTCGCAGCTCTGCGCCGCCCTAAAAAACTGGCCCGTTATGCAGGCCACGTAAGCCGGCCCAATCAGGGCAACACCTGGGCGACACACGCTCGAAGCTCGAAGCTCGAAGGGCCTCACCGGTCCGCGGGGCGCTCTGCGACCGCAAAAAACAAACAAAAAAAAGGCTCATGTTTCCATGAACCTTTGGGAAAAAAATCCCGGCGACGTCCTACTCTCCCACCAAGTTTCCCTGGCAGTACCATCGGCGCTGAAGAGCTTAACTTCCGAGTTCGGAATGGGATCGGGTGGAACCTCTTCGCTATCGCCACCGGAAATCTGGCGGCCGAGTCAGAGGGACGCGAACGCCCCGTACCTGTTACGGCCAAATCTGGTGTTGCAGTGTTTGCGTATTGACACAACCTGCTCGGCTGAGTGCTAACGCACCTCAGCGAGCTCCGTGCATGAATCATTCAATGTTTGCCCTAGAAGCATGGCCAAGCCTCACGACCGATTAGTACCGGTTAGCTCCACTCATTGCTGAGTTTCCACACCCGGCCTATCAACGTCGTAGTCTACGACGGGTCTTTAGGGACCTTACGGTCCGGGACGTCTCATCTCGAGGCCAGCTTCCCGCTTAGATGCTTTCAGCGGTTATCTGTTCCGAACGTGGCTACCCGGCTATGCCTTTGGCAAGACAACCGGCACACCAGAGGTTCGTCCACCTAGGTCCTCTCGTACTATAGGCAGCTCCTCTCAAACGTCCTGCGCCCACGGTAGATAGGGACCGAACTGTCTCACGACGTTCTAAACCCAGCTCGCGTACCGCTTTAATCGGCGAACAGCCGAACCCTTGGGACCTGCTCCAGCCCCAGGATGCGATGAGCCGACATCGAGGTGCCAAACCACGCCGCCGATGTGAACTCTCAGGCGTGATCAGCCTGTTATCCCCAGAGTACCTTTTATCCGATGAGCGACGGCCCTTCCATACAGAACCGCCGGATCACTATCACCTGCTTTCGCACCTGCTCGACCTGTCGGTCTCGCAGTTAAGCTCCCTTCTACGATTGCATTCTACGCCTGGTTTCCAATCAGGCTGAGGGAACCTTCGCACGCCTCCGTTACTTTTTTGGAGGCGACCGCCCCAGTCAAACTGCCCACCAGACATTGTTCCTCACCCGGGTAACGGGTGGAGGTTAGATTTCCAGAACATTCAGGGTGGTATTTCACCGATGGCTCAACCGAGACCGGAACCCCGGTTTCAAAGCCTCCCACCTATCCTACGCAGAATGACCCGAAAATCAGTGTCAAGTTGCAGTAAAGGTTCATGGGGTCTTTCCGTCTAACCGCGGGTAGAGGGTATCTTCACCCCCAATACAATTTCGCCGAGCCCCTCGTCGAGACAGTGCGGATGTTGTTATGCCATTCGTGCAGGTCGGAACTTACCCGACAAGGAATTTCGCTACCTTAGGACCGTTATAGTTACGGCCGCCGTTTACTGGGGCTTCGGTTCATTGCTTCGCTTGCGCTGACAAATCCCCTTAACCTTCCAGCACCGGGCAGGCATCAGACCCTATACGTCGTCTTACGACTTAGCAGAGTCCTGTGTTTTTAGTAAACAGTCACAACCGCCCTTTCACTGCGACCCACCAACGCTTTGCAGAGCAAGTCTGCGAACGCTAGCAGGCACACCTTCTCCCGAAGTTACGGTGCAAATTTGCCGAGTTCCTTAACGAGGGTTCTCTCGCGCGCCTTGGGATATTCACCCCGCCCACCTGAGTCGGTTTACAGTACGGACACCAAAGAGACTCCACACGCGGCTTTTCTTGGAAGCATGGGATCACCGGGTTGCGCCGCAGATGCGGCCCTCATCACGTCTCGAGCATATGTTCGTGGTTTGTCCCTATCGGGTCCTCACGAACGCTCTACACGCTTGAACGCGGCATACCAACCGCCGCGACCAGTTGCCCTTCTCCGTCCCCGCTTGCTTCAACGTCATCTTTGCTGGTGCAGGAATATTAACCTGCTTTCCATCACCTACGCCTCTCGGCCTCGGCTTAGGACCCGACTAACCCGCAGGAGGATTATCCTTCCCTGGGAAACCTTGGGCTTACGGCGACCACGTTTCTCACATGGTTTATCGCTACTCATGCCTGCATAAGCTCTCGTCACAGCCGATAGCCATCGTTTCCGTTGACCGTGTATCTCTGTGACGATGCTCCCCTACCGCTCAAAAAAATTGAACCCGAAGCTTCG